>NZ_JAJVKV010000004.1:900000-1175221 GCF_024198175.1 Pyxidicoccus xibeiensis | reverse complement strand
TGATGTCGCGGTGGATGACGTGCTGCTGGTGGAGGCTGGCGATGATGCCGGCCAGCTGGAGGGCCAGCTCGAGGAAGGCGTCCATGGTGACGGGCCTGCGGCCCAGCCACTCCTGGAGATTCTGGGGCCCTGCGTCCTCGAGCAGGAGGGAGGAGTCGTCCTGGAGGGCGACGGCGCGGGCAACGCCGGGCACTTCGCCGTGGAGGCTGCGAAGCAGGGAGTACTCGTGGCGCAGCATGGCGCGGCTGCCGGTGGCCAGGGGGCCGGTGCGCACCCGCTTGATGACCAGGGGCTCGCCGTCCTGCCTCCAGCCGCGCAGCACGACGTAGCGGCGCCCGCGATGGATTTCCCGCAGTCCTTCCTCTCCGAGCGCCTGGAGCATCGCCATCCCTCTGTCCTGAACGTTTGGATGGCGGGGCTTCGAGGCACGTTGCAGGCAGGCTGCATGATGATGGCGAGCCCTCCTGCCGCTGCTCGCGGAGGCACGCCTTCCGGCGCAAGGCGGGCGACGGCTGGGTGACGTCCACGCGGGAGCTCGCGCCGCGCTCCGCCTACCTGCTGGACGGGGAGGCGCGCTCGGCGTGGCAGCACACGCTCTCGCCGGTGGAGGCCCTGCGCTACTCCCTGCGCTTCCGCACCGTGCTTGCCTCGAAAGCCCGCTCCGCTGCCCGCCAGCCGGGCTGCCCCACGAGTGGCACCGCGGGACGAGGCAGCCCAGGTTCCCTGCGTGAGCAAGAGCCGACCGGCGAGTGAGAGCGAGCGCACGGAAGTCCTGCTCCGGGCCCTGGAGCGCCTGCTCGAGCTCCCCGCCGCGGAGCTGCACCCGACGATGACCCGGGCCAGCCAGCTCATCTCGGACATCCTCCAGGCCGACAAGGTCGACATCTTCTTCCTCGAGCATTCGACGCAGACGCTGGCGGCCGCCGGGACGAGCGACACCCCCATGGGACGCAAGCAGCAGGCGCTCGGGTTGGACCGGATGCCGCTGGCCAACGGCGGCCGGGCCGTCCAGGTGTACGAGACGGAGCAGCCCTTCATGACGGGCCGCCAGCAAGATGACCCCGAGGAGCTGCCCGGCATCAAGCACCGGCTGGGGGTGAAGTCCGCCCTCATGGTGCCGCTCCCCGTCGGCGGGGAGACGCGGGGCGTGCTGGCGGTGTCCTCCGCCCAGCCCGACTTCTTCGGCGAGGACGACCTGCGCTTCCTCGGTGCGGTGGCCCGCTGGGTGGGCGCGGTGGCGCACCGGGTGGAGCTGGTCCAGGAGCTGACGAAGCTGGCCGTGCGCACCGCGCGTCGCACCGCGGCCGAGGAGCTCGTCACCGTGCTGGCCCACGACATGGCCAACCTCCTGATGCCGCTCCGCGCGCGCCTGGAGCTCATCCACCGGCGCGCCCGGCGCGACAATGCCACCGACTACCTGCGGGACGCGGAGGGCGCGGCCGCGGCGCTCCAGGGGCTCTCGCGCCTCATCTCCGACCTGCTGGACGTGAGCCGCCTGGACCAGGGCCTCTTCACGCTACGGCCCCAGCCCGTGGACGTGGCGGCCCTGACGAGGGAGGTGGCCGCCACCCTGCGCACCCCCACCCATGCGCTCCGGTACGAGGGGGAGGAGGAGCTGGTCATCGTCGCGGACGCGGACCGCCTTCGCCAGGTGCTGGAGAACCTCACCGCGAACGCGCTGAAGCACTCGCCCGCGGGGCTGCCCGTGGACCTGGAGGTCCGCGAGCTGCAGCGCGGAGATGGACGGTGGGGCCGCATCTCCGTGAAGGACCAGGGCCCCGGGATTGCCCCCGAGATGCTCGAGACCCTCTTCGAGCGCTTCTCGCGCGGTCCGGGCTCCACCGGCCTGGGGCTGGGGCTGTACCTGGCGCGGAGGATCGCCGATGCCCACGGCGGCGCCCTGGAGGTGACGTCGAAGCAGGGCGAGGGGACGCGCTTCGACCTCTTCCTGCCCGAGGCGCCGACGTCGGGCCGCTAGCCCACGCGCCGCAGGCCCGCCAGGTCCTCGGGCCGCAGCGCCCAGCGCGGCGGGGCCGGGGGCTGGGCGAGCCGCTCCGTCTGCACCGCCGGGAAGCCCTCCACGCGGACTCCGTCCGGGAACGTGGCGTGCTGCTTCACCAGGCTGCCCGCGCCCACGATGCTGCCGCGGCCCACCCGGCTGCCGTCACAGAGGATGGCGCCCGGCTCCACCACGGTGCCCGCGCCCACGTGGCAGCCATGCACCATGCAGCCCGGGCCGACGATGACGCCGTCCTCCAGCACCAGCGTGTTGTCCGGCAGCAGGTGCAGCACCGTGTTCGCCAGCACCTGCACCCCGGCGCCGATGCGCACCGGCCCGTGCGAGTCGCCGATGATCTTCACCCCCGGCCCGATGATGCAGCCCGGCCCGATGACCACGTCTCCCGTCACCTCCGCGGTGGAGAAGAGGGTGGCCGTCGGGTGCACCAGCGGGTGCTTGTCTCGAAACGTGTACAGCTGTCCCATCGGGGCGTCCTCGGCTCGGTCTCTGGCGGAGAAGGCGGTGAGCGGCTGACCGGGCAGCGTGAGGTTGCCGCCCCGCATCCCCCGCAGCCGCTCCAGGTCCTGCGGCGTGGCCCGGCGGAGCACCCGGCCGGGCCGGCCCACCACCACGGACTCGTCCGGCACGAGCATGCCGGAGGGGATGACGGTGCCCTCGCCCAGCAGGCACCGGGCACCCAGGCGCGAGCCGGGCATGAGGATGGCGCCGTTGCCCACCTCGCACAGCGGGCCCACCTCTGCTCCCAGCACGACGGAGCGGTGGCCCAGCACGGCCCGCTCGCCCACCGTGACGGGCTGTCCGGGTGTGCCCACCACGGTGGCGTTCTCCAGCACGGCCGAGCCCGCGCCCAGCCGCACGGCCCCATCGTGAGAGCGCACCACCGCGCCCTGGGCGATGAGGGCCCCCGGGCCGAGGTGGACCGTGCCAAGGACCCGGGCGCTGCTGGCCAGGCTGAAATGTCCGGCTCCCCCAGCCGACGTCGCGGGTGGGCTCACGAGCTGCTGCGGGCTCATTCCCATTAGGCCCGGCACCCTACACCCGCCGTTGTGACTTAAGGACAGCCCCGAAGACGGGGATGGGTGTCCACCCTCCAACGCTCGGCGCCGGGGCAATCCCACTCGGGTGCGAGCGCGGCCCACCGGCCTGCCCGTGGGCGGGGGCGGGGGGCGGGAACCCACGAGGCGGGGCGGACGGCGCCCGCTTGCCCGCCCGCCGTGTCAGGGAGGGACGGAAAATGGCGGCGCAGGTCAGGTGGAGGCCGTGACGTCGTCCCTGGACGCGGCTCCACCTTCCTGACAGAAGGTCGCGACGGAGGCAGGCATGTCGGAAATATCCCCGGCCGAGGCTCGACCCTCGCCGGCGGTGGCGGACACTCCGCCCGCGGATGAGGCCCAGGGGCTCTGGGCGTCACTGAAGGAAGCGGTCCACGGCTCCCGGCAGGACCTCACGAAGCTCCCCATCCGCAAGGCCATCTTCCTGCTCTCCGTGCCCATGGTGCTGGAGATGATGATGGAGTCCGTCTTCGCAGTGGTCGACGTGTTCTTCGTCGGCCGGCTGGGGGCGGACGCGGTGGCGACGGTGGGGCTCACCGAGTCGCTGCTCTCCATCATCTATGCCGCGGCCATGGGGCTGAGCATCGGCGCCACGGCCCTGGTGTCCCGCCGCATCGGCGAGGGCGACCCGGAGCGGGCGGCGCGCACCGCGGTGCAGGCCATTGGCCTGGGCGTGGTGCTGGCGGTGCCGGTGTCCGTGGCGGGCGTCGTCTTCTCGCGGCCGCTGATGGCCCTCATGGGCGGCTCGCCCTGGGTGCTGGAGCACGGCGTGCGCTACACGCAGGTGATGCTGGGCGGCATGGGCAGCGTGCTGCTGCTGTTCCTCATCAACGCCATCTTCCGGGGCGCGGGGGACGCGGCCATCTCCATGCGGGTGCTGTGGCTGGCCAACGCCATCAACATCGTCCTGGCGCCGCTGCTCATCTTCGGCGTGGGGCCCTTCCCGGAGCTGGGCGTCATGGGCGCCGCGGTGGCCACCACCTTCGGACGCAGCTGCGGCGTGGTGTACCAGCTCTACCGGCTGGCGCGCGGCGGCGGGCGGCTCCAGGTGCGCCGCGAGCACCTGCGGCTGGAGCCCGCCACCATGCTGGCCATGATGCGCATGTCCGGCGCGGGCACCGCGCAGGCCCTGGTGGGCACCACCAGCTGGGTGGTGCTGGCGCGCATCGTCTCCACCTTCGGGAGCACGGCGGTGGCGGGCTACACCATCGCCATCCGCATCGTCCTCTTCGCGCTCTTGCCCTCCTGGGGGCTGAGCAACGCGGCGGCCACCCTGGTGGGACAGAGCCTGGGCGCGCGCCAGCCGGAGCGCGGCGAGCACGCGGTGTGGACGGCGGGCCGCATCAACGCGGCCTTCCTGGGCTCGCTGGGGCTCTTGTTCGTCCTCTTCGCGAAGCAGGTGGTGGGCATCTTCACCCATGACGCGGAGGTCACCGCCTACGCGGTCAGCGCCCTGCGCATCATGAGCGCCAGCTTCCTGTTCTATGCCTTCGGCATGGTGCTGACGGCGGCGTTCAACGGCTCGGGGGACACCGCCACGCCCACCGTGCTCAACATCGCCTGCTTCTGGCTGCTGGAGCTGCCCCTGGCGTGGGTGCTCGCCGGGCCCATGGGGCTGGGGCCCACGGGCGCCTTCCTCTCCATCTCCGTCGCCTTCTCGGTGATGACAGTCGCCTCCGTCATCCTCTTCCGGCGCGGCACGTGGAAGCACCGTCAGGTGTAGGCTGGGGGCCATGTCGCCTCCTCCCATGCCCCTGCTCCTGAGAGGCCTGCTCGCCTGCTCGCTGGTCCTGGCCGCGGCCGCCTGTGGCCCGGTAGAGATACCGGGTGACGCCGAGGCCTGCGCGGACGTGGTCTGCACCGCGGGCACGTGCTCTTCCAACGGAGGGCAGCCCATGTGCCGCTGCGGCACGTGGGAGGTCTCGGCCGGGCTGCCCTGCGAGGTCGGCGCCTTCGAGGAGCCGGACGACATTGGCGGCTCGCCCGCGGACGCCACCGTGCTGACGCCCCCCATGCAGCCGCTCAGGGCCCGCATCAACAAGGGCCTGCGCGGCGACATGAAGGACAAGGACCTCTTCACCTTCACGGCCACGGAGCGCCACGGGTTTGCCTTCCGCTGCGGGGCCGGGTCGCTCAACGACTCCCGGCTGCGGCTGCTGGACTCGCAGGGCCGTGAGGCCTCCATGCAGGTGACGGCGTCGAGCGAAGGCCGGATGGGCTACGCGCTGGTGGAGGCGGGCACCTGGTACGTGGAGGTGTCCGGCGCTGAGCACACCAGTGGCGAGGTGGCGACGGGCTCCTACACGTACCAGCTCATCGACCTGGGGGCGGACGACCATGGCGACACGCCACCGCGCGCCACCGTGCTCCAGCCCTCGCGCAGCTCCTTCCCCGTCACCCACAGCGCCCCGCAGGACCGGGATGTCTTCTCCTTCCGCGCCTTCGCGGGCCGCAGCTACACCTTCCGCTGCCAGCAGTCGGGCAGCCCGTTCCGGGAGCTGCGGCTGATGGCGGCCAATGGCGAGGTGCGGGAAGCCATCACCAACCCCGGCGGGCCGTGGGTTGCCGTCGGCCTGCGGGCGGAGCGGCAGGAGGACTGGTACCTGGAGCTGCGCGCGGACCCCATCGCCGGCCAGCCGCCGGCTGCCTGCTGGTTGGAGGACCTGGGCTTCGACGAGCACTCGGACACCCATGCCGGCGCCACGCCCGTCCTTCCGGGCGTCCCGGTGCCCACCACCCTGCAGTGGGGGGGCGACGTGGACGTGTTCTCCTTCACCGGCGAGCCCGGCCACGTCTACTCCGTCCGGACGGAGGACCCGGGCAGCTGGCAGGTGATGGTGGTGGACGCCGCGGGGCAGGCGCAGAGGCTGGACGCCACGAACACGCTGAGCTTCAAGCCCACCTCGCGGGGGACGTACTACCTGCACGTCCGGGGTGGCACGCCCTGGTTCCACTCCTTCCGGCTGGTGCTGGTGGACCTGGGGCCCGACGACCATGGCGACACGTCGGACACGGCCACCCCCATCGTTCCCGGCAACGTCACCTTCGCCCGCTTCGAGACGCCGCAGGACCGGGATGCCGTCTCCTTCACGACCGCGCCGGACGGCATCTACCTGGCCACCTGCGAGCCCGCCTGTGACATGGATTTCTACTACACGGGCACCCTCAACTTCATGAGCACGGGGCGGGCGGGCCAGTACCTCATCGATGCCTCGCAGGTGATGCCCATCACCCTGTTCCTGCGGCCCCGCGCTGGCGTCGACGCCACCCGCCTGCTGCTGGAGCGGGTGGCCACCGACGACCATGGCGACACCCCGGCCAGCGCCGGGGTGCTGACCCTGCCGGCCGCCCGCTCCGGCCGGGTACAGACGGCCGTGGACGGGGATGCCTTCATCGTCTGGCTGGAGGCGGGGCGCACCTACCGGCTCGGCCAGGACCTGGGCGCGCTGCGGCTGATGGTGACCGGGCCGGACGGCTCCACCGTCACGCCCCGCGGCGGCCTGTTCACCGCCCACATGTCCGGCACCTGGGTCCTGATGGTGTTCGGGGCGTCGGAGCTGGAGGAGCTGCCGTGGAGCTTCACGCTCCAGCGGGAGTGAGCGCGGGCCGTCACTCCAGGCGCTAGTGCCTCGCGGTCGACGCGGGACGTGTGCGCTGGGGAACAGGCGCGGCGGGTTCGCGGGGGCGGTGCGTTGGCGGCGCGCGGGGGCGTTCATAGCTCCAGGGCGCGTCGTCAACCCGGGGGCCGCGCTTGCACCGCTCATCGCGTCCATCATCGTGCAGGGGGCCGGGGCCGCTGGCCCTCGCCCTGCTGCTGGCCCTGGCGGCGGCGGGCTGCGGCGCGGCCGTGGCGGAGCCGGACGACGCCCAGGCCTGCGAGGGCCTGAGCTGCACCGCGGGCACGTGTGTCTCCAACGCGGGGCAGCCCATGTGCCGCTGCGGCCCGTGGGAGCAGGCCGCCGGCGTCATGTGTGAGGTCGCCGTCTTCGTGGGGACGGACGACCATGGTGGCTCACCCGAGGAGGCCACCCCGCTGGCGGTGACGCCGCGGTGGAGCTCGGAGCAGGGGCTGGAGCCGGGACTGGAGCTGGCGGAGGGGCGCATCAGCGCGAGCCCCCGCGGCCTGTTCGACCGGGACCTCTTCACCTTCACCGCCGAGGCGGGCCACACGTACATCTTCGTCTGCGAGCGCGAGTCGCTGCCCGACTGCCACACGCGCCTGCTGGACGGCACCGGCCGCGAGCGCGGGGGCTTCCCGGTGGATGCCCGGAGGACGGCCATGCTGTACCGCGCCCTGGAGCCGGGGCCCTGGTACCTCGAGGTGTCCGGCGCGGGAGATACGGGCACGTATGCGTACCAGCTCCTGGACATGGGCCCGGACGACTTCGGGGACCACCCCGGGGGCGCGGCCCTCAAGGAGCCCTCGGAGCGGAGCTTCACCGTGAGGAGCCTGTACCTGGGCGACGACGACGTCCTCCGGTTCCAGGCGGTGGCCGGACATGCGTACCGCCTCGGCTGCTCGCTGACGAAGCTGGACTCGGGGGTGGCGGTGCGGCTGCTGGAGCCGTCGGGCCGGGTGGTGGCCGCCGCCGAGGGGCTCGGCACCCGGGGCCCTCCCGAGGTGGAGCTGAAGGCCACGACGGACCAGCCCTGGTTCATGCAGGTGAGCCCCACGCACGGCCAGCTGCCCCTGACGTTCGACTGCTGGCTGAGAGATTTGGGGCGGGATGACCATGCGGACGCGGAGGGGAACGCCACGGCGGTGACGCCCGGCGTGCCCTTCACCGCGCGGATGCACTCGCACAAGGACGTGGACGTGGTCGCCTTCGCCGCGAAGGCCGGCCACAGCTACCGCCTGCACCAGCAGCCCGCGGGCTCGCTGAAGTTCGACCTCGTGGCCCCGCGGGGCGGCTACCTGCCCTATGGCAATGACCAGCGCTACGTCATCCCCGGCTCGCAAGGGACGTACTTCCTGAAGTTCACGCCCGCGAAGAGCGCCTCCACGGACGCACCCGTCCAGCTCGTCCTGGAGGACCTGGGCCCGGATGACTTCGGAAGCTCGGTCGACTCCTCCACCCCTGCCGCCGTGGGCACCGACATCGTCGGGCGGTTCCATTCGGCCAGGGACGTGGATGCCCTGGCCTTCCCGGTGGAGGCGAATGGCGTCTACCGCGTGACGTGCCAGCCGGTGTGCAACATGAGCGCCTATAACGGCCATGACCAACAGCTGGTCTCGAGCGCGCGGCTGGGCAGCATGATGTTCCACGTCATCGGGGGAGCGCACCTCAAGCTCCTCATCTCGGCGGCGGATGACGGGGAGGCCTTCACCCTGCGGGTGGACCGGGTGGACACCGAAGTCACCCGGTGAGCCGGCTAGGGCAGGGCGATTTCGAAGCCGGTGCGTCCGGGAGGGAAGGTGTCGCGCGGGCGTGACGCGGGGGTGACGGCATACAGGTGGAAGTCGAGCTGACGCTGGAGGAAGCCCTTCAGCGCCGAGGCCAGCGCGTCGTCCTCGCCCAGGTACAGGGTGAAGAAGTGGAAGCCCTGGCCGTGGAAGTCCGCGTACACCTGCTCCAGCAGGGCGCGGAAGATGGCCGGGTCCTCGCCGAGGATGCTGGTGTTGCAGAGGTAGAAGTAGCGGAAGTCGCTGCCGGGCGCGGGCAGGCGCGGCGCTCGTGTCACCGTGGCCGCGGCGTTGAAGCCCAGCCGCACCCAGCGCATGCCGCCCCGGTACGCGTGGACGCGGTAGCGCTTCACGGCGTCGGGGTTCCACGCGGAGGTGCAGCCCACCAGCCGTCCGCCCGTGTCGAAGGCGAGGTACGCGTCCACCACGCGCAGCCCGGGCCAGCGGGCGAAGCGGTGCTCCAGCTCGCCGGTGTCGTAGCGGTAGCCGAAGGGGCGCGCGCGGTGGTCCGCGTCCAGCAGCGCGGCCATGGCAGGCACGTCGGCGGGGGTGGCGCGGCGCACGGCGAAGGCGCCGGGGCGCGGGCGGCGGCGCAGGAGGAACTGGATGGAGACGGCGGAGAAGCGGCGCAGCAGCGCGTAGTGGGGCTGGGCCTGACGGCCGGGCCGCTTGCGCACCAGGGCCTTGAGGGCGGCGGCGTTGGAGGCCATGACGGCGGTGAGGAAGCTGTCCACGCCCAGCCGCTCGGCTGTTTCTTCCAGCACGGGGCCGAAGTGGCGGGCCAGGCCGCGGACGCGGCGCGCGGCGAAGCGGGTGCGCAGGTCGCCCAGGTAGCCCACGCGGCACGGGCGGCCGTCCAGCCAGCCGTCGCGCACGTGGATGGCGCCCATGCCGTCGAGCGGGCCTCCTGCCTCGCCGTGGACCCACACCTCGGCGTCGCCGCGCTGCATGTCGAAGAGGGCGAAGTAGTCGGGGGCGCGCTGGGTGGAGAGCACCAGCTCGCCCTGCATGGGGACGTCGCCGAACAAGTCCAACAGCGCGGCGTTGTCGTCACGGGTGGCGCGTCGGAGGAGGCTCATGCGGCGGTGCGGGAGCCTATGCGAGAACGGGGGCTCACGGCCCGCGCCGCTGCGTGCGTTGGCAGGACACCCGGGGGCGTGCTGAATTCCCGGGCCATGCTGGAGCTGCTGCTGCGCCTCAACCGCCGCTTCGCGGGCCGCCTGGCCACCACGGTGGGGGTCCTCGTCGGCACCTTCCAGTGCTACTGGTGGCTCAACGCGAACCTGCCGCCGCGCTTCGACCTGTCGCTGCCGGTGGACGCGGCCATTCCCTTCCTGCCGTGGACGTACGTCGTCTACACGTCCTTCTTCGTCTTCCCGCTGGTGGCGGCCTGGGCGCTGGAGGCGGACGAGTACGTGCGGATGCTGGGCGCGGTGCTGGCGGTGAACGCGCTGTGCTACCTGGGCTTCTTCCTCTTCACGTCGCACTTCCCCCGCCCGCCGGTGGAGTCGATTGCGTCGCCGTACTGGCGCGAGCAGTTCCGGGTGATGTGGTCCCAGGACCTGCCCGGCAACACGTTCCCCAGCCTCCACGTCGCCGTCACCGTGCTGGGCGCGCTGCGGCTGCGGCACCGGCGCGGTGGGTGGCTGTGGATGGCCTGGGCCGCGCTCATCTCCCTGTCCACGCTCACCGTGAAGCAGCACTTCGTGGTGGATGTGGCGGGCGGCGTGGCGGTGGCGCTCGCGGCGCATGCGGCGTTCTTCCGACGGTGGCCCGTGGCGGCGCCCGTGTCCGGACAGCCGGTGACGCCGTGAGCGGCACGGCCGTGGACATCCCCGCGCCGCCAGGGCGGCTCAACGTGGCGCTGGCGCTCGGCATCGTCTCCGGCGGCCTCGCGCTCCAGTGGTGCGCCTCGCGCGCGGACGGGTGGCTCGGAGTGCTGGGCGCGGGCGTGGCCTTCTCCTTCCTCTTCCTGCCGCTGTACTCGCTGCTGCACGAGGCCGAGCACCGCGTCTTCCATGCGAACGCGGCGGTGAACGAGGGCTTCGGCGTGCTGCTGGCGGCCTTCTTCCCCGGGCCCTTCACCTTCCTGCGCGCGTGCCACCTGGGGCACCACCGCCGCAACCGGAGCGACGCGGAGCTGTTCGACCAGTACCAGCCGGGCGACGACGTGCGCCGCAAGCGCATCATCTTCTACGCGCTCTACCTGGGAGGCTTCTGGCTGCTGGTGCCCCTGGCCATGGCGGTGGTGCTGGTGGCGCCGGGCGCGCTGCGAGGCCAGCTGGTGAAGGACCCCTCCGCCGTGGCCATGGTGGAGGGCATTCCGGAAGCCTTCATGAGCCGCATCCGCGCCGAGTGCGCCGCCATCCTGCTGCTGCACATGGGGCTGGTGCTCGCGCTGGACCTGTCCCCCGGACGCTACCTGCTCGTGTACGCGCTCTACGGGCTCAACTGGTCCGCGCAGCAGTACGTCACGCACGCGCACAGTCCGCGGCACGTGCTGGACGGCGCGCACAACCTGCGGGCGCATCCGCTGTACGAGTCGCTGCTGCTCCACTTCAACTGGCACCTGGCGCACCACCAGCACCCGCGCGTGCCGTGGCTGTACCTGCCGCGCCATGACGACCCGACGCGCGAGCGGCCGGGCTACCTCACCGCCTTCATCCGCTTCTGGCGGGGCCCCACGCAGGCCGCCGAGGCGCCCGTGGAGGGAGCGGCGCGTTCAATGGGGCGGGAGGACTGAGTCCACCCATGCCAGGGTGGCTCAAGCGGTCCGGTCACGACGCACGAGCACCAGGGCCATCAACGCCGGCAGCCCCTGCACCAACAGGATGGAAGGCTTGGCGGTGATGCCGCCAACGATGCCAGCCACGACGACGCACGCCAGGGTGAATGTCAGCGTCGCACGGGCCACGTGCTTGTCCTTCGCGAGCAACCCCATCACCAACGCCGCTGCGAGGAAGCCGTTGTAGAGGCCCTGGTTGGCGGCGAGCACCTTCGAGGCCTCGGCGAACTCCGGCGTCGTGGCGAACGTCTTGCGGCCGAACTCCGAAGTCCAGAAGAAGGCCTCGAGCACCAGGAAGCCGAAGTGCTGCAAGGCGACGAAGCCGACGAGGAGACGCGTGGGGAGGCGCATGCCGCAGCCTACGCCGCCCGGGTTTCAGCGCTGCTCGGCTTTCTTGTAGCGCAGCCGCTTCAGCTCCTCGAAGCGGGCCCTGTCGCGGGGAGGCGTCGTCGCCACCAGGCCCTCGAGCATCCGCTTCGAGCTCTGGAAGATCTCCTCGACGGCGACCTCGAAGGCATCGGCGTTCTGCTTCGACGGCTTGCGGGTCCCCGCAATCTTCCGGACGAACTGGAGCGCCGCCGCCCGGATGTCCTCATCGGTGGCGGGGGGCGCGAAGTTGAACAGGGGCTTGATGTTCCGGCACATACCCCAAGGCTAGGTCATCCGGAGCCGCTCGCGCCGCCCGCTCGCCTGGCTGCAGGGGTCCATTTGACCCACCCGGCTTTCACTCGCTGCATGGGTCCTTCTTCCTCTCAGGGAGGTGGGGGACTGTGCGTATTCCAAGAAAGGGAGGGCCCAGGAAACTTCCGGGAAATCCGGTCGATGATTGGGATCTGAGAATTCGTCCCCTCTGAGGGTTCAGACATGGTCGCACCAGCGAGTGGCGTCAGCGGAAGCAGCTCTACCAGCACCTCGGGCAATGACGCGGCGGCGGCGGCAGCAGCAGCCGAAGCGGCGCGCCGCCGTGCTGAGGAAGCCCGCCGTGCCGCGGAAGCTGCTCGCAAGGCCGCGGAAGCCGCCGCCAAGGCCGCCGCCGAGGCCGCGAAGGCCGCCGCCGCGGCCAAGAAGG
The DNA here is from genome assembly GCF_024198175.1 of Pyxidicoccus xibeiensis. Classification (NCBI taxonomy): domain Bacteria; kingdom Pseudomonadati; phylum Myxococcota; class Myxococcia; order Myxococcales; family Myxococcaceae; genus Pyxidicoccus; species Pyxidicoccus xibeiensis. The sequence goes on along the minus strand of NZ_JAJVKV010000004.1, from coordinate 1,162,891 downwards.
CCGCCGAGGACGCGAAGAAGCAGGCCGCCGACAAGACGAAGTCCCCCGAGGAGCAGAAGAAGGCGGGCGACGCCTCCAAGGTCGCCGAGAAGAAGGCCGCCGACGCCGCCAAGGCCGCCGAGCAGAAGGCGCTGGCGCTCCAGAAGGCCGAGGAGAACGTCGCCATCTCCGCCAAGAAGGCGGCGACGGAGATGACCAAGGCGAACGAAATCGCCAAGCGGGAGAAGGTCGCCCAGCCCTTCACCGAGAAGGACATCAAGGCCACCGAGCCCAAGAAGAACGAGCTGGCGTCCGCCTTCGAGGGCACGCGCCGCAAGGCCGACCTGGAGAAGCTCCTCGGCACCCAGGCGCCCTCTGCCGCCGAGACGCAGCAGCGCATCAACGCGGAGCAGCAGTTCGAAATCCTCAACAGCAAGCCCGAGAACAAGGCCACGCTGGAGCAGCTCGGCATCAAGAACCCCCAGGACCTCATCAGCCTGGGCGACCGGCTCGAGGGCCAGGCGAAGTCGGGCGAGGGCCCGCGCGCCAACGACGTCGACTTCAAGGGCGTGCAGGACAAGGACGCGCTGGGCCGCATCATCTCGGCGGCGGGGGATACCCGCACCGACGAGGCGATGAAGAAGACGATGAAGGACCCGCTCTTCGCCTCGCAGCTCAAGGAGGGCAAGTCGCCGAAGGAGGCCAAGGAGGCCGTCGAAATCAAGGACGCGCTGAAGCTGACCGAGCGCGAGTTCGTCAACGTCTTCCGCACCGACAGCGCGCGCGGCGCGGCCCGCACGCTGGTGGACCCGAACTCCACGCCCGACAAGCGGCTGTCCGCCGCGCTGGCGCTGGGCAGCTCCATCAACCAGGCGCTCCCGCCGGAGAAGGTCAAGGAGGTGCTCGGCAACATCGGTGAGCGCATCCCGGGCAACGACGTGCTCAACCGCACCAACGCCCAGCTCGGCAACGCCAAGGCGATGGTGGACGCGTACACGGCGCTCTTCAACCCGAATGCGTCCCCGGCGGCCCAGGCGAAGGCCGGCGTGGCGGTGGCCAACGCGGCCAAGAACCTGCTGGGCGCGGAAGGGCCGCAGGCCCTCAAGGACCTGCAGCCCGCGCTGCGCAAGCTGGACGGCCCCGCGCGCATGGCCGGCGCCGGCCTCACGCTGCTGGACCCGAACGCCAAGCCGGAAGACCAGGCCATCGCCGCCCTCCAGCTCGCGGGCGAGGCTCCGGGCGCGTGGCGCGACAGCAAGGCCTTCCTCCAGACGCTGCGTGACGCGCGCGTGCCCAACCCGGAGGCGCTGGTCAAGGATGCCCAGTCGCTCGCGAACCGCACGCTGGGCGACCTCCCCGATGAATTGAAGAACAAGCTCACCGCCAACCAGGTCAGCGAGCTGGGCCGGGCCGGGAGTCAGGTCGACATCAAGGACATCACGCCGCTCTTGCAGAAGCTCGACGCGAGCAACGCGGGCGGGCTCGACAACGTCCTCCGGCAGGTCAACAACGCCGCCAGCCCCGAGGAGGCGAAGCGGTTCCTGGGCGCCGTGAGCGGGCTGGACCCGAAAATCATGGCGGAGGCCCTCAAGGACGGGGGCACCACCGAGAAGCTCTTCAACCTGTCCAAGAAGATGCCGGTGGATGGGACTACCGACCACCTCGGCGACATGCTGAAGAAGGTGAAGTCGGGCGGGGACCTGGAGAAGGTGCTCGGCAAGCTCGACGGGCTGGACGGACCCGAGGCCAACAAGATGGCCAAGGCCCTGAAGGGCCTGGACGCCGGCGAGCTCGGCAAGCTCATCAACGAGCCCGACGCCCTCGACAACCTGGGCAAGACGCTGAAGCACCTGGACGGCCAGGACCTGGACACCTTCGTGAAGCTCACGTCCAACATGGACGCGGGCGGCATCTCCAAGCTGGCGAAGTTCGCGGGCCAGACGGACGGCTCCACCATCAAGGACGTGCTGAAGGTCGCGGGCCCGCTCCTCGAGCACATGGATGGCCGCACCCTCGGCAAGCTGGGCGAGGCGCTCGGCAAGGGCCTGGACATGATGTCGGGCCTGCTCACCCGGATGGGCGTCGCCGTCACCGGCGAGGTCGCCGGGAAGGTGCTGAAGAACCTCAGCAAGATTGTCCCCGGCCTGGGCGCGCTGCCGGGCCTGTACGACGCGGCGAAGCTCACCAAGGAGGGCATGGACCTCAAGGACCAGAACAAGGACCTGAGCTTCCTGGCCTTCACGGGCGCCAAGCTGAACGCGCTGGACGCGGTGGGCGGCCTCATCCTGGACGCGACGGGCGTGGGCGTCGGCGTGGACCTGGCGGCGGGCGCGGTGCTGGGCGTGGCGGAGCTGGCGCTCGACATCGGCCTGCACTCCGAGAAGGCGAAGATGGTGGAGGCCCAGCAGAAGGGCGAGTCGTACGAGGCGCCGGACTGGGTGAAGGCGGTGAACCTGGCGGGCGCCGTCGCCGGCGGCCCCGTCGGCATCGGCCACATGATTGCCCACTACGGCCCGAAGGAGTCCTTCGAGATGGCCAAGTGGGGCCTGGAGCAGGGCGGGAAGATCGCCGAGAAGGCCTGGGACGTGATGAAGGAGGTCGGCGGGAAGTTCGTGGAGTACGCCGGCGAGGCCGTGGAGGCGCTGAAGAACCTGGGCGAGGCGGGGGTGGAGAAGCTGGAGGACCTGGCCAAGGGCGCCGGCGAGTTCGCCGAGGCGGCGGCGGCGGAGGCCCAGGAGGCGCTGAAGGACATGGCGAAGGCGACGGGGGAGGCGGCGCGCAAGGCGGCCGAGGCCATCTCCCGCGGCGTGGACGCCGGGGCGGAGTGGGCGAAGGACGCCGCCACCGAGCTGCTCAAGGACGGCGCGGAGGCCATGAAGGACGTGGCCAAGGCCTGGGCCGACGGGATGACCGACGGCGCGAAGGCCGTGGTGGACGGCCTGGAGAACCTGGGTGAGGAGGGCGTCGAGGCGCTGAAGGACCTGTCCAGCGCGGGCGGCGACGTGGCCGAGTACACGGTGGACAAGCTGAAGAACCTGGCGGACGCCGGCATCGACGCGGCGAAGGACGCGCTGGGCAAGCTGGAGGACCTGGGCGGCGCGGTGGGCGACCTGGCCAAGGGCGCGCTGGGCAAGCTGGGCGGCCTCGTCAGCGCGCTCCCCGGCCTGTAGTCCGCGAGCGGTACGGCTTCACCCGTGGGCCCCGGTGCTTCGAAGCGCCGGGGCCTTTGTCTTTCTATGGAGCCTTGCACTCCATGGCGACCTCGCCTGGGCGCAGAGGGTTGTAGCTCGTGTGGCAACGTGTGCCTTCAGGGCAGGGCTGTTGCTGACAATTCTCTCCCTGGAGGCGGGCGCACATCGATCTCCCCCGCCCGAAGCGTACGCAATGCTGTCCCTCCGCGCAGACACTCCCCATACAGGTCGGAATACACGCCAGGCCTTCGCTGCCGTCTTCGCAGGAAGACCCCTCGGGGCAGGACTCCGGATTGTCGGGCTGGCACGGGCGGCCACAGTAGCCGTCGTTGCAGAGCAGCCCTGGACGACAGAGCCACTCACGCTTGAAGGTGAAGGAGTAGAAGCAAGGTGCTCCCTCTTCGGCCAGGCCCGGGACGACGCAGAGGCGGACCCCGAGTCCTGGGTCCTTGCTCCGCAAGGTCTTGCAGGTGAACCCGTCGCGGCAGTGGAGGTCCGTCTGGCACTCACTGGCCATGCACAGTGCCTGGTCTCCAATGAACTCCACGCACCCGAGGGGAGACTCGCAGTCCTCCGCCTTCTGACAGGAGCGTTCGAAGGTGAGAAGCGCCCGCCGCTCATCGAGCGTCAGGGTGGGGCTCACTCTTTCCAGGTGCTGAGGCACGGCCTTTTGCCCGGACCCGACTCCCGCCGTTCCAATGACCAGCACGAGTGGAAGTGGCAACAGCAGCCCCGTGAGTATCCCCAGGAGGGGCTGCCACCTCACTTGCAGACGCGTTTGCATTCTCGCTCATCCTTGCCCTCGGGCGTCTTGCACTCCTGTTGCAAGGTCAGTCCTGGAGGGCATGCCTGCTCGAGGGTGTCTTTCGTATCCTTCCGAGCGGCGCGGTCGATGAAGCCGTCGCGCATGTGGTCGTGTGGACAGCCCGTTCCGGCCGTGAGCAACACAGCGGACATGACAGCGTGGAACCAGCGCATGAGTCCCCCCAGGGCCTCGACAGCCCATCCAGGGTAGCGCCGGTCAGGGCCTGTCCGCTCATGACGGGCCACGTGACTGCTCGGCACTGAACCCGAAGCGCGCTCCCGCCTCACACCGAGGGGAACACCTTCGCCTTCCAGATGCGCACCGCCAGCTCCTCCCCCGCACGCGCTTCACGCGGCGGCCCCACCACGCGCAGCAGCGTGCCGCCCACCGGGAAGCGGTACTCCGCCGCGTGCCCCAGGAACAGCCGCGCGGACAGTGGCAGCAGCGTGCCCTCGCCGCCCAGCTCCAGGTCCTCCGGCCGCACCACCAGCGTGCACGGCCCGTCCGGACCTGTCGCAGTGTTGGGCGGCAGTGGGAACACCACGCTCCCCTGCGCGGTGCGGAACGTCCCCTCACGCACCTCGCCCGTCAGGACATTCGCCCCACCCACGAAGCCCGCGACGAACGGTGTCGCCGGCTCACGGTAGAGCCGCTCGGGCGTGTCCACCTGCTCGATGACGCCCCGGTTCATCACCGCGATGCGGTCCGACAGCGCCAGCGCCTCGCCCTGGTCGTGCGTGACGAAGACCATCGTCGTCCCCAGCCGCGCACGCAGGGCGGCAATCTCCGCGCGCAGCTCCTCGCGCAGCGCCGCGTCCAGGTTGGACAGCGGCTCGTCCAGCAGCAGCACGCGCGGGTTCGCCACCAGCGCCCGTGCCAGCGCCACACGCTGCAACTGCCCGCCCGACAGCTCGTGCGGCCGCCGTGCCGCGAGCGCCTCCAGCCGTACCCACCGCAGCGCCTCCTTCACCCGCGACGCCACCTCCGCCTTCGCCACCCGGCGCAGCGTCAGCGGGTACGCCACGTTCTCCTCCACCGAGCGGTGCGGCCAGACGGCGTAGCTCTGGAACACCATGCCCAGCCCGCGCCGCTCGGGAGGCACGCGCACGCCGGGCCCGGCCACAACCTCGCCGCCGATGCGGATGACGCCGGAGTCCGGATGCTCCAACCCCGCGAGCATCCGCAGCGTCGTCGTCTTCCCGCAGCCGGAAGGCCCCAGCAGGGAGACGAGCTCGCCCTCGCGCACGTCCAGGCTCAGCCCCTTCACCACGGGCGTGGCGCCGTACGACTTGAACAGGTGCTCCAGCGCAATCGCCGCCATCACCGCGCCTCCACCGCGCGCCGGCCCACCCGCGCGAGCAACGCCTGCCCCACCACCACCAGCGCGACGAAGGCACACGCCAGCACCGCCGCCGCCGCCGGGTCCGCGTAGCTCTGCAGCTCGAACAGCAGCGTGCCCAGCACCTCGGAGCCCGCCGGCACCAGCAGCACGGACATCGTTATCTCCGTCGCGCATGCGAGGAACGCCAGCACGAACGCCACCGCGAGCGCCGGGCGCAGCAGCGGCAATGGCGCGTCCAGGAACGCGCGCCACGGGCCCGCGCCGCTCACCCGCGCCGCCTCCGCGAGCGACGGGTCAATCTGCGCCAGCGCCTCCGTGCTGTTGCGCGCCCCCAGCGCCAGGTACTTCGCCGCGTACGCGATGAGCAGCAGCCACGGCGTGTGCGCCAGCGCCAGCACGAAGGCCACGCGGCCCAGCAGGATGAAGCGCAAGTCCCGCGAGAAGGCGAGCAGCAGCGCCAGCGCCAGCACCGTGCCCGGGACGGCATAGGGCCACACGGCCAGCGCCTCCACGCCCGCCCCGAAGCGACGGAACCCCCGCTGGAGCACCGCCGCCGCCAGCCCCAGCACGCACACCAGCGCGCCCGCCCCCGCCGCCAGCAGGAGGCTGCGCCCGGTGGCCCGCAGCGTGCGCGGCTCCAGCAGCACGCCGGACCAGTGCGCCAGCGTCAGCTCTCGCCACGCCAGCTCCGCGCCGAAGCTGCGCTGCAGGGACGTGAGGAGGATGGCGGCCAAGGGCAGCAGCACCAGCACCGCGCAGACGGCGCCCACGGCCACGGCGGCGCCAGCCCGCGCACGGCCGAGCGGGAAGCGCCGGAGCGCCACGCCCTTTCCCGCGCTCAGCCGCACGCGGCCGGAGCGGCCCAGGGCCCACGTCCCCAGCAGCGCCACGGGCGTGAGCAGCAGCAGCGCGGTGGCCAGCACCGACGCGCGTCCCAGGCCCTCGTCACCGCCCAGCAGCACCAGTTCGTAGATGCGCGTGGTGAGCACCCGCGTGGGCGGTGAAGCGGACACACCCAGCAGGTACGGCACGCCGAAGGAGGACGCCGCCATGAGGAACACCATCACCGCGCCGGACAGCAGCGACGGCAGGGCCAAGGGCAGCGTCGTAGCCAGCAGCGCGCGCACGGGCGAGGCGCCGCACACCCGCGCTGCCTCCTCCAGCGCCGGGTCCACGCGCCGCAGCGCCGCGGCCCCCGCCAGCAGCACCAGCGGCAGCCCCGACAGCCCCTCCACGAAGGCGATGCCCACCGGGCCGTAGATGTTGAAGGCGCCCTCGCCCAGCAGCCGGTTGAGGTAGCCCGCGCGCGGGCTGGCCAGCGACAGCCACCCCATGCCCCAAATAAACGCGGGGATGGCGGAGGGCAGGGTGAACAGCACGGTGAAGGCGCCGCGCAGCGGCAGGTCCGTGCGGAACAGCAGGAGCGCCAGCGGAGTCCCCAGCACGAGCGCCAGCACCGAGGCCCCGGCGGAGATGGCGAGCGTGTTTCCCAGCGCCCCGGCCTCACCCGCCAGCCAGGACAGGCCCGCGTCGCCGGAGGCCCCCGTGCCGCGCAGCAGCAGCACGGCGACGGGGCCCACCGCGAAGAACACCAGGGGCACCAGCCACGCGCCCAGGCCGAGCCAGCGGGACGTGCTCATTTCGAGAAGGCCCGGCTGAACGACTCCTTGATGGCTCCGCCCCGCGTGAGCCCCAATTCCACGAGCGCGGGCGTCCACGGCTGCGCGCGCTCCAGCAGCGCGTCCACCCCGGGCTCACCCCGCGGACCGCCGAGCCTCGGGTCCACCGCGTGCATGTCTCCCTTCTCGACGATGAGGCGCTGGCCCTCGGGGGACAGCAGCACGTCCAGCACGGCCTTCGCCGCCACGGGGTTGGGCGTCGTCGCGAAGAGGGCCACCGGCCCGGGGATGACGACGGCGCCATCCGTGGGCCACACCACCTGGATGGGGCTGCCCTTCGCCCGGGCCGCCAGCGCGTTCTCCAGGAGCAGCACGCCCGCGTCGGCCTCGCCGCTCTCCACCTTCTGGAGCACCGCCGCGTTGCCTCCCGCGACGATGGCGCCGTGCTCGCGCAGGCCGGTGAAGTATGCGTCGCCATACTTCGCCTGGCAGAACACGGCCCACGTGAAGGCGGTGCCCGAGGTGAGCGGGTCTCCGATGGCCACGCGCCCCTTCCAGCGCCCGTTCGCGAGCGCCTCAAAGGAGGACGGCGCGGGCGTGGTGCCCTCGCGGTGGACCAGCACCATGGTGGACAGGCGGATGGCCGCGTAGCGCGCGTCGGGGTCCACCAGGGAGCGGGGCGCGCGCAGCACGTTGGGGGAGGCGTAGCGGGCGAAGGCCTTCTCGCGGGCGAGCCGCTCGTAGAGGAACGGGTCCGACGTGGCGAGGAGGTCCGCGCGCACGGCTCCGGCGGCGCGCTCGGCCTCCAGGCGGCTGGCCACCTTCTCGCTGCCGGCCTGGTACCAGTGGACCTGCACGCCGGGGAGCTGCGCCTTCAGCAGCGGCTCCAGCGCGTCCAGCACGTGCCGGTACATGGACGTGTACACCCAGACGTCTCCGGACGGCGCACCCTCGCGCGAGGCCACGGGCCCGGACGCGGGCGCGGCGGACTCGATGCGGCACGCGGCGACGAGGACGAGCGCGGAGGCAAGCGCGGCCCCCCGGACCAGGACGGGAAGGAGCATTCGCGGCCGATTATGCGGCGCGGGCGCGGAAAGTCACCGCTGCCGGCGCGGGCCACGTGACGCCTGTTCACGGCGGCACGGCCCCAGGCACCTCGCCCCTGGCCCGCGCGGCGTCGAGTTGTTGCATCTGTATTACAGGTGTTCCGAAGTGCATGGATTCCCTCTAGAGTCGGGCCCGAGAGTCGCCCGGGCCGGAGCGCGGCTCCTCCAGAGGAATCCCCCATGCATCCGAAGCGCTCCGTCGTGAAGAGGTCGTGGCTGTCCCTGTGGCTGGTCGCTGGCGCCGCGCTGGCCGCGGGCTGTGGCGCGGGCTTCGACGTCGAGGAAGGGCAGGCACCCGTCGAGGACGCCGCCACCGTGAGCGCGCAGTCCGAGTACTGCCCGGCGAGCGGAGGCTACTGTGAGGTGGCCTCGGGCTCCGTCTTCTGCGGCGCCGGCCGTCCGAGGGCCAGCGCGTTCCAGACGCCGGACGGCTGGTGCATCCACGCGTCCGCCTGCGGCCCGAGCCGGCCCATCTGCACCCCGGGCAGCACGGAGAACTGAGTCATGACGCCCAGGCCCCGGGCCCGCGTGAGAGCAGGCCCGGGGCGCCGCGTGCGCCTCACTCGCCCCGGAGTGCCACCGAGGGCGGGACGCGTGAGGCGCGGCGCGCGGGCAGCAGGGCGGCGAGGAAGGCCACCGCGCCGAGCACCATCACCACCGCCGCGTAGGTGAGCGGGTCGACGGGCTGCACGCCGCTGAGCAGGTGCGTGAGGGCCCGGCTGGCACCCACCGCGAGCGCGACGCCGAGGACGAGCCCCACGGCGGTGAGCCGCAGGTAGCGCCCCAGCACCATGCGCATCACCTGCTGCTCGCGCGCGCCCAGCGCCATGCGGATGCCCAGCTCGCGGGTGCGCTGGAGCACCGCGTACGCCACCACGCCATAGAGGCCCACCGCGGCGAGCACCAGGGCCACACCCGCGAAGACGCCCACCAGCAGCAGGTAGAAGCGCAGCGGTGCCACCGTGCCGTCCACCACGGACGACAGCGTCCGGATGTGCCCCAGCGCCAGGCTCGCGTCGAGCGCACGGACCTCGGCGCGGACCGAGGCGACCAGCCCGAGCGGATCGCCCGAGGTGCGCAGCAGCAGCGTCATCTCCGTGCTGCGGGCCTGGTCATACGGGACGTACAGCTCGGGCTGCGCGGGCGCGGCGGGCCCGTCGATGGCCACGTCCTCCACCACGCCCACCACCCGGCCGCCGAAGGTGCCGTTGCCCCAGTTCATGTCCGTCTCCACCACGTGGCCGATGGGGTCCTCACCGGGCCAGTAGCGGCGCGCGGCCTCGGCGCTGATGAGCACCACGCGCCCGCCCTCGCCCACGTCCGTGGAGGTGAGGTCCCTGCCGCGCGACACCTTCGCCCCCAGCGTCTCCAGCGCGCCGGGGGTGATGATGCGCACCCGCGTCTGCCAGGGCTCGCTGCCCTGTGGCACGGGCCGCCGCGGGTCCCTCATGGGGAGCGTCCACTTCACGCCGTCCATGGGCAGGCCGCTCACCATCCCCGCGGACTGCACGCCGGGCAGGGCGCGCAGCCGCTCCAGCAGCCTGTCGAAGAAGGCCGCGGGCGCGGCGCTGCCGAAGCGATAGTGGAGCGGGGGCAGGTCGAGCTTCACCGTCAGCACGCCCTCGGGCCGGAAGCCCAGGTCGGCGCGCTGCAGATGGAGGAAGCTGCGCAGCAGCAGGCCCGCGCTCACCAGCAGCAGCACCGCCAGCGCCGTCTCCCCCACGATGAGGGTGGAGCGAGTCCGGTGGCGGTGCGCACCCCCGCCGCTCCCGCCGCTCATCGCCCGCAGGCTCCGGCCCAGGTCCGCGCGCGAGCCCTGCAGCGCCGGCACGAGGCCGAAGAGGAACGTGGTGAGCACCGACAGCCCGGCGGTGAAGGCCAGCACCGTGCCGTCCAGCGCCACCTGCTCGATGCGGGGGATGTCGCGAGGGCCCAGCAGGGCCAGGACATCCAGCGCCCACATCGCCGCCAGCAGGCCCGCCGCGCCTCCGAGCACCGACAGCACGGCGCTCTCCAGCAGCAGCTCGCGGGCGAGGCGGCCCCGGCTGGCGCCCAGGGCGAGGCGGACGGACAGCTCGCCCTCGCGGGACGCCGCGCGCGCCAGCAGCAGGTGGGTGAGGTTGGCGCAGGCGATGAGCAGCACCAGTCCCACCGCCCCCAGCAGCAGGAGCAGCGAGGGCCGCACGTTGCCCAGCAGCACGTCGCGCAGCGGCTCCACGCCCACGCCCTTGTCCGCGTTCGTCGCCGGGTGCTGCGCGGCGAGCCGGCGGGCGACCTCGGAGGCGTCGGCGCGGGCGTGCTCCAGGCTGACGCCGGGGGCGAGCCGGCCGTAGACCTCCAGCCAGTGGGCGCCCCGCGCCTGCGCCGTCTTCATGCTCTCGTCCAGCGTCAGCGGGAACCAGACCTCCGCGCTCGAGGGGAAGTCGAAGCCCGGGGCCGCCACGCCCACCACCGTCCAGGGCTCGGGGCCCCCGAAGCCCAGCGCGCGGCCGAGCACCGCGGGACTGCCACCGAAGCGCCGCTGCCACAGCCCGTGGGAGAGGACCGCCACCTTCGGTGCGCCCGGCGCGTCGTCGCCCGCCTGGAGCGCGCGGCCCAGGGGCACCTTCACGCCGAGCACCTGGAAGAACTCGGGGGACACGAGGCCGGCCTGGAGCTTCTCGGGGGAAGTCTCGGGCCCGTCGGCCCCCAGCGTCATCGCCGTGCCCGCCACGCCGACGAGGCCGGTGAAGGCGCGCGTCTGCTCGCGCAAGTCCACCAGGTCCGGCGGCGAGGTGGGGCCCGGTGGGCCCTGCTTGCGCAGGGTGAACAGCCGCACCAGCCGCGCGTCGTCATGCATGGGCAGCGGCCGCAGCAGCACCGTGTGCACCACGCTGAAGATGGCCACGTTGGCGCCGATGCCGAGCGCCAGCGTGGCCACCGCCACCAGCGTGAAGGTGGGGCTGCGGCGCAGCCTGCGCAGCGCCAGCCTCAGGTCCTGGGCGAGGGTGTCCATTCCAGAGCCCGGGAGCATGGCGCATGCCAGCCCCCGAGGCGACCCGGCCCCCAGCGTGGGGGCGCGCGCCGGTGACCGGCGCTGGGAAACCGCATCCCGCTTCCGGACACCTGCCCGCCGCCGGGGCTCAGAACGGCTCGTAGCAGTCGTAGTTGCGCTGGGAGACGATGCGGCCGTCCTGGAAGGTGAGGAACACGCCGAGTGCGGCGCGCATCGTGGCGCCAGCGGGCAGGTTCCCCGCGGGCACGGCCAGCGTGCCGCTCCAGTCCACCTCCAGCGCCACGCTGTCCCCCTGCGCCACCGTCCCGCGCACGGCGTAGCGCTGGGACGCGAGCAGCTTCTTCCCCCGCTCCGAGTCCGCCAGCATCGTCTTCAAGTCCCGCGTCTGCCCGGTGCGGTAGAGCGCGTTGGGGTGCTCCCGCTGGACGACGTCCGGGTGGAAGAAGGGCGCCAGCGCTTCACCCGTCGCCCCGGACTCCAGGGCCTGGAGATAGCGCAGCGCGGTGTCGAGGTTCGTCGTGGACATGGGGCCTCCGAGGTCAATGCACAACCCATGTTGCACAACCATGGTTGTGGATGCAAGAGAGGAGGGCATGCCACGCCCGAAGGACGCCGCCACCGTTCAGCTCGAAGCGCTCGACTTGGGGTACCTCGCGCTCTTCGTGGGGCAGCGGGTGAACGAGCAGGTGCTCGAGGACATCCACGCCGCGGGCTTCACCGGCCTGCGCCACGCGCACGGGTACGTCTTCCAGCACCTGCTGGGCGGCCCGCGCTCCATCAGCGAGCTGGCGGGGCTCCTGGAGGTGACGCAGCAGGCCGCCTCCAAGTCGGTGGCCGAGCTGGAGGGCCTGGGCTACGTCGAGAAGACGGAGTCCGGCGACGCGCGGGTGCGGCGGGTGGCGCTGTCGGCACGGGGCCTCGCGGCGGTGGAGAAGACCCGGGCGGTGCGGGCCGGACTCCAGAAGCGCTTCGAGCGCCAGCACGGCGCGCGCGCCGTCGAGGAGGCCCGGAAGCTGCTGGCGGCCGTGCTCTCCTCGCTGGGTGGCGCCGAGGCGGTCCGGACCCGGCGGGTGCGCCAGCCGCGCTGAGGGCCCGGACCGCCCCGCGCGGCGTTGTGCCATGCTTCGCCGCCATGGCCCTGCCCCTGGAAGACTACGCCCTCATCGGCGACACGCAGAGCGCCGCCCTGGTGGGGCGGGACGGCTCCATCGACTGGCTGTGCTGGCCGCGCTTCGACTCGGACGCCTGCTTCGCCGCGCTGCTGGGCGACGCGTCCCATGGCCGCTGGCTGCTCGCCCCGGCCGGCGGCATCCTGAAGGTGACGCGTCGCTACCGCCCCGGCTCGCTGGTGCTGGAGACGGACTACGAGACGGAGGACGGCGCGGTGCGCGTGGTGGACTGCATGCCCCCGCGCGGCAGCGAGCCGGACCTCGTGCGCGTGGTGCAGGGCCTCAAGGGCAGCGTCCCCATGCGCATGGAGCTCCTCGCCCACTTCGGCTACGGCGACCGCTCGCCCTGGGTGCGCTTCCATGACGACCATTCCTCCGCGCGCGCGGGGCCGGACTCGGTGGCGCTCCGCACGCCCGTCACCGTGCGGCGCCGGGGGCACGCGCTCACCGCGGACTTCCCCACCGAGCCGGGCGGCCGCGTGCCCTTCGTCCTCTCCTGGCATCCCTCGCACGAGCCGCCGCCGCGTGCCCTGGACGGGCTGGCCGCCGTGGAGGACACGGAGGCGTGGTGGAAGGAGTGGTCCTCGCGCCTCGTCTCCACCGGGCCGTGGCACGAGCCGCTCCAGCGCTCGCTCATCACCCTCAAGGCGCTGACGTACTCACCCACGGGCGGCATCGTCGCCGCGCCCACCACGTCGCTGCCCGCGGCCTCCGGCGGCCGCCCCGGTGACGCGCGCTTCTGCTGGCTGCATGACGCCACCAGCGCGCTCCAGGCCCTGCTGGACGGGGGCTACCTGGACGAGGCCCGCGCCTGGCGCGACTGGCTGGTGCGCGCGGTGGCCGGCGAGCCGGAGGAGCTGCAGTCTCCCTACGGCGTCGCGGGCGAGCGCCGCTTCCCGGAGCAGGAGCTGTCCTGGCTGCCCGGCTACGAGGGCGCGCGGCCGGTGCGCATCGGCCATGCGGCCCGCCGGGGCCTGCGCCTGGAGGAGGTGGGCGAGGTGATGGGCTGCTTCGACGAGGGCTCGCGCCGGGGCCTGCCTCCCAGCGGGGATGGGTGGACGCTCCAGCGGGCGATGCTGGACCACCTGGAGGGCGCCTGGCTCCAGCCTCCGGCGGAGGGCCCCGTCCTCACGTACCCGAAGGTGATGGCGTGGGTGGCGGTGCACCGGGCGCTGGAGAGCGCCGCGCGCTTCGGCCTGGACGCGCCGGTGGAGCGCTGGAAGCGGCTGCGCGCGGAGCTTCACGCGGAGGTGTGTACCCGCGGCTACGACTCCCGCCGGGGCGCCTTCTGCCGCGAGTATGGCGGACGTGGGCTGGACGCGCGGCTGCTGCGGCTGGGCCGGCTGGGCTTCCTGCCCGCGGACGACGCGCGCCTGGTCGGCACGGTGGACGCGGTGGAGCGCGAGCTGGGCGAAGGGGACTTCGTGCGCCAGGATGAGTCGCGCGGCGCGGGGGTGTCGCTGGTGTGCAGCTTCTGGCTGGCGGACAGCCTGCACCTGCTCGGCCGGCGTGAAGAGGCGAAGTCCCTCTTCGAGCGGCTGCTGCGCGTGCGCAACGACGTGGGCCTGCTGCCGGAGGAGTACGACCCACGCCAGCGCCGAATGGCCGGCCACTTCCCGCACACCTCCAGCCACGTCGCCCTCGTCCAGACGGCCATGGGCCTGTCCCGGGGCGCGGCGCTGGAGGGCTGAGGGCGCGGCCGCGCCTACCGGGCCTGCGCCTGCTGGAGCTTCTTCGCCTCCGCCTGCGCGGCGGTGTCGAGGGCGGCGAGGCCCTGCTCCATGCTCTTGCCGATGAAGCCGTCCATGAAGGGCGACATCACCTTGCCCATCAGCGTGTTCGGGCCCTCCATGCTCCACGTCACGCGCGTTCCCGTCCCGGACGGCTCCAGCTCGAAGGTCGCCGTGTTCTTCGACGGGAAGGGCTCGATGAACTCGAGCTGGATGGAGACGAGCGCGCCGGGCCGGCTCTCCTGGATGGTCATCCGGCCCTCGCCGACGTTGCGGTTCCCCTTGTACGCGTAGACGGCGCCCGGGCCGGAGGACGGGCCCTCGAAGCTGCGCTCCAGGTTCGGGTCCAGCTTCTCGTAGGGCGACCACTGCTCCCACCGGTGGAAGTCGTTGATGAGCGCGAAGGCGGCGTCCGCGGGGGCGTTGAGCTGCGCGCTCCGCTGGACGTGGAAGCGCTCCGGGCGCGTGGAGATGTAGAGCGCGGCGGCGGCAACGAGGACGACAGCGACGATTCCGAGAGTCTTGGCCATGGGAGGGGCTCCTCTTGAGTGGGCTGTTTTTCTGCCTTCACCCTGGCGACGAACGACGTCCGCGGAGATCGACACGCCCCGGAATTATTTTCGCGGCGCCGCCAACCCGGCGGAATCCCATGCCAATTTCCGGCGGCAGGCAGGCCGTGGAAAATGAAGAGGCCCCTCCGCGCGGGTGCACGGAGGGGCCGGTTCTTCGAGGCGACGCCAGCTCACTCGCAGGAGCGGTCGGGCATCGCTTCAATCCAGTCGGCGATGAGGCTGGAGCCCTGGTCGTGCCTCAGGGCCCGGCCCAGCTCCGGCATCATCTTCCCGGACTCCTCGGTGTGCATCCGGTACCAGAGGATGGACACGCTGTGGTCGCCGGGGACGATGTCGAACTCGCCCCCCACGCCGCTGCCCGCCGAGCCCGGCCGCTTGCAGATGCCCATGTTCAGGTTGGGCGTCTCCGTGCTGGTGATGTCGAGGAACAGCCGGCTGGTGTCACCCGCCTCCGCCCTCGCGTTGTGGCAATGCGCGCAGTTGATGTCCAGGTAGGTGCGCGCCCGCGTGCCCAGGTCCGCCTCCAACGGGTTGAAGGCATCCGGCGCGCGAGGGAGCTGGAGGGCCGGCGGCAGCCCCTCCAGCTTCCCCAGGTTGGCCAGGTGCTGGAGCTGGTTGATTGGCTCCCCGCCGTACGTGAAGTCGCGGTTGAGGTACCGGGCCTTCACGCCGATGGGCACCATCACCTGGCGCTTCTGCGCGTCGAAGACGTGGTGGCACTTCGAGCACTGGTTCTTGCTGGGCACCAGGTAGTCCAACTTCCGCGTCACGCCGTCCTCGCCGATGAACTGGACGTTGCGGAACAGCTCGCCGCCGTTGTCCAGCGTGGCCTCCGTCTGCTCGGCATTCCAGACGTACGGGAAGGCCTCCCAGCCCCCCGGCTGCCGCACCAGCACGCGCGTCTCGAGCACCCGCACGTTCTGCGTCGGCTGGCGCAGGTCCGCGGGGAAGGCGAACGTCTTGGTGATGATGGTGCCCACCGGCAAGTCGAGCACGTCCCGCGCCTGGTAGCCGGCCTTCTTGCCCGGCGGCACGTAGAGCGTGCGGGACTTGACCGAGTAGTCGGAGAACAGCGGCGTGGTCAGCTCGTACGGGACGTTGCCCTCCACCGGCTGGAGCCCGCCCGTCGCGGGGCTGCCGGTGAAGAGGCCGAAGCCGGACAGCGTGTTGGGAATCACCACCGAGGCATCCGGCTGGCCCGGCCCGGCGTCGCCGGCGTCCGGGGGGCCCGCGTCGCCGTTCCCCGCGTCCGGGGTGCCGCTGTCCTCGCCGGCATCGACGCCGGCGTCCGGGGTGCCACTGTCCACCCCGGCGTCGGGGGTGGAGTCTCCCGCATCGACTCCCGGCGCGGGCGGGTCGTCACCTCCCGAGCACGAGGCCAGCGCCGCGGTCAGCAGCACCGCGGCCAGTCCGAGTCCCGGGATGAACGGCGTACGCATGTCTCGCGTCCTCTCGGGTCCGCTCAGGGAAGCGCGAGCTTGGGCAGGAAGCCCGAGCAGTTGAAGGGCGCCGCGCCCGCCGGGTAGCGCCGCGTCTCCGCCCAGGCGGCGGGAAGGTTGGGCGTGGTCGTCCGGAGGTACCCGGAGACGGCCTGCAGGTCGAAGTCCACGATGGCGTGCTTCGGCTCCCCCTCCGCGGTCGGCAGCTTGTTGTCGGTGAAGCAGAGGTTGACGGGGTTGCGCAGGCTCTCGTCACGCGGCGCCGGGTCGATGCCATCCCAGAACACGTGCTCCACGCGCGGCTCACCCTGGCTCGCCCCGTACTGGTACACGGCGCCCACCAGCACTCCGAGCGGGCGGCGCTCCGGGTCGAGGTTGCCGTTGTCCACCGCGTCTCCGCTGCCACCGGTGAAGGTGTTGCCGTGGATGTAGACGTCCGCGCTGGGGAAGTTGAAGTACGCCGCGCTCCACTGGGTGATGTCGGGCTCGATGGCCAGGCCGCTCAGCACGGCGATGTCCACCGTGTTGTTGTCACCCCACGTGTTGCCGACGAACTCCACCCGCCGCGACGCGAGGATGAACGTGCCGGTGCCGGCCGGCACCTGGGACACGGTGCTGCTGCTGGCCGTCACGGACGCGAAGTTGGGGCGGTTGTTGCCGGTGATGGTGTTGCCCACGACGAGGATGTCCGTGCCCTTGATGGGGTTGCCGGGCAGGTCGAACACGACGAGGCCCGTGGTGTTGTCCACCGCCGTGTTGCCCTGCACCCAGGCGAACTTCGTGTTCTCGATTTCGATGCCCGCCACGTTCTGCTTCGCGATGTTCCGGATGACGTTGGCGCGGCGCGTCTGGCCCACGTAGATGCCGGCGTCCGCCGCGTTGTAGGCCTCGCACTCCTCGATGAGGACGAAGGCCGACTTCACCGGGTAGATGCCGTACTTGCCGTTGCTCTCCTGGTTCTCCTGCGCCCACTCCGTGCGCACGCGCCGGATGGTGACGTTGCTGGAGCCCTCCACGCGCAGGCCGTCCTTCTTCGCGTTCCAGATGGCCAGGTCGCTCACGCTGAACAGGTCGCCCACCACGTCGATGCCGTTGCTGTTGGCGGCGGCGGTGCTGAAGTCCAGCACGGTGCTGGCGGTGCCACCGGTGCCCTCGCCCTTGGTGCCCTTGCCCGCGCCGGTGATGGTGATGCCTTTGCTGCGGATGGTGATGGCGTTGTCGAGCACGAAGGTGCCCGCGCCCAGCTGGATGGTGGTGCAGTCGGCCAGGTCGTTCACCTTGTTCTGCAGCTCCTGCACCTGGGTGGAGTTGAAGGTCAGCGTCTGCTGCGGCTTGCCCTGGCAGGAGAAGCTCTGGGGCCAGGCCGACGAGGAGCCGCCGTCCGTGGGGCCCGCGTCCGGGGTGCCCGAGTCCGTCGTACCCGCGTCCGTGCCCGCATCCGTCGTGCCCGCGTCCAGGGGGACCAGCGGAATCCCGGGCCCGTCCTCTTCATCGGAGCAGGCGGGAAGGGCGAGCAACCCCACCAGGGTGAGGAGCACGGCGCGAGGCACAGACGAGAGCGGGGAACGACAGCGCATCAGGATTCTCCCGAGGAAGCGCTGCGCCTCTTCAACGCCCGAGCGTGGGGTTTCAGGGCACAGCAGGACCGCGCGAATCCTGGGCGTGAAACACGCCCGACCTCAAGGGTCCGGTGACGAATTCATGGCGCGCGCTCTTGTGACGCGGTGCGTTCTGCAACACGGTTGATGAATGAGCCAGCCGCTACATGGCTGTCATTGGTGTGGAAGGCTGGCGTTGGAGCCCGGCGTCCGCGGGCCCTGCCTGCCTGGTGGGGCGCCGGCCCGGACAGCCGCCGAAGGAGTGGGTGTGTAAAAGTCCTACCTGGATGGATTCTCCAGGGGAAGGAGCGTGAGGTGGCGGGGGTTGGGGGCGAGAGGCACCCCGGGGGCCCGGGCAGGTGGGAAGCACCGTCGAGCGGATGACAGACCATTTCTGTAGTAAGTCGCCCCCGGAACTGACTGGCAGCGGAGCCTCGCTGCCGCTGCAGGCAAGGAAGGGCAACGACATGCGGAAGACGTGGCTGGTCGCGGTGATGCTGGTGCTGGCGGGTTGCCAGCAGCAGGCGAAGACGGAGACGGCGACGCCGGCGGCCGGCGGCGGGAGTGCCAACAACCCGCAGACGGAAGAGCAGAAGACGCTGTACGCGCTGGGCCTGTCCATCGGCCGGAGCATCAGCGTGTTCGACATGACCCCGGAGGAGCTGGAGTACGTCAAGGCGGGCATCTCCACCCAGGTGAAGGGTGAGAAGTCGCCGGTGGACATGGAGACGTACGGGCCGAAGCTGCAGGAGCTGGCGCGCACGCGCAGCAACCGCAAGGCCGAGGTCGAGAAGGCCAACGCGAAGAAGTTCCTGGACGAGGCCGCCAAGGAGTCCGGCGCGGTGAAGACCGAGTCCGGCCTGGTCTACAAGGAGCTGACCGCCGGCACGGGTGAGCTGCCCAAGGCGTCGGACATCGTGAAGGTGCACTACAAGGGCACGCTGACCAACGGCACCGAGTTCGACAGCTCCTACAAGCGCGGCGAGCCCACCCAGTTCCCGCTCCAGGGCGTCATCAAGTGCTGGACCGAGGGCGTGCAGAAGATGAAGGTGGGCGGCAAGGCGAAGCTGGTGTGCCCGTCGGACATCGCCTACGGCGACCGCGGCGCGCCCCCGAACATCCCGGGCGGTGCGGCCCTGGTGTTCGAGGTGGAGCTGCTGGAGATCGTCAAGCAGCCGGACGCCCCGCCGATGATGGGCAACCCGGGCGGCCCGCCGCCGGGCAAGCCGGCCGCGGCGGACAAGAAGTAGTCGCACGCGCTGCTCATCCTTGAGCAGGACACGAGAGGGCTGGCGAGGGGTTTCCCTCCCAGCCCTCTTCGTGTGTCCGGGGCCGCGCGGGCCGGTGGCGGGCGGTGCCGGGCCGGGGTAGGCCGGAGGCGCCACCGACGATGCACACGGAGGGAAGTGCCACATGCGCCGGAGCCTGCTGCTGTTGATGGGAGTGCTGTTGCTGGGGGCCTGCGTCAGGGACAGGGCCGCGGAGGTGTCTCGGGAGCCTTCGCCCACGGGCGCGGTGTCCGAGGAGGCCTTCAAGGCGCTGCACACGCTGCGCACGGACGCGGCGCCGGCGCGGCGGGGGCAGGAGGTGGAGATTGCCGGGACGAAGGCGTACCTGAGCCTGCCCGAGGGGGCGAAGGGGCCGCTGCCGGCGCTGCTGGTCCTCCATGAGTGGTGGGGGCTCAACGAGCACATCCAGCACTGGACGGACCGGCTGGCGGCGGACGGGTACGCGGCGCTGGCGGTGGACCTGTATGGCGGCAAGGTGGCCACCACGCGGGACGAGGCGATGGCGCTGGTGAAGACGGTGGACCCGGCGCGGGCCCAGGAGGTCCTGAAGGCGGCGCACGCGTTCCTGCGGGAGGACCCGCGGGTGCGTGCGGAGCGCACGGGGAGCATCGGCTGGTGCTTCGGCGGGGGCTGGTCGCTGCGCACGGCCATGGCGATTCCGGAGCTGGACGTGGCGGTCATCTATTACGGCAACCCGGTGACGGACCCTCAGGAGCTGGCGACCATCCGGGCGAGCGTGCTGGGCATCTTCGGGACGAAGGACGCGTCCATTCCGCCCGAGAAGGTGCAGGAGCTGCGGCAGGGGCTGGACGACGCGGGGGTGCGGCACCGCATCCTGGAGCTGGAGGCGGACCACGCCTTCGCCAACCCGTCCGGGGGCCGCTACGACGAGCGCGCGGCGGCGACGGCGTGGCAGGAGGTCTCCGCCTTCCTGGAGCACAACCTGCGGCGGTGAGCTGGCCGGGGCCTGGGCGCCGGACCCGCCGGTGCCAGGCGGAATGAACGTTCCTTGCGGCAGCCGGGGGTGGGGGAAGGGGGAGCCCGCCGCGCAGGCATCGGCGGAATGAGCGTTCCTTCCAGCCACCGGGGGCCGGGAGAGAGCGCCCATGGCGCATGCACCAGCGGAATGAACGTTCCTTCCGGCCATATGGGGGCGCGAGCGCGGACCTGACCACCTGGCACCCGCGCCATGTGGAGCGAGTGTTCCTGCCGGCCGCCTGGGGCAGGAAAGGACAGCCGCCCACCCCAGGCCTCAGCGGAATGAACGTTCCTTCCGGCCGCCGGGCGCCCGGGAGGGGGGCCACCGAACGGACCTCCGTGGAAGGAAGTTTCCTTTCTGGCTGCCGGGGCGGGCGCAGGGTCTTGGCACCACGAGTCCATTTCCCCGACCGGGCAAGCCGGGACACCCGGTGTGCGAGGGAGGGCTCGCGAGGTGCGGGCCACCGCCGTGCCGGGCGCGAGGTGTTGTCCACCCGTCCTTCCCGAGGGCATGCCGCCCGCCCGGCTGTTGCCCCGAGGCCCGGGGTCAGGTTGAAGGACGGTCACATCTTTGGAGGCCGTGGTGCTGAGGACAGCGGTATGCGTCGTGGTGGGGTTGGGCCTGCTTCTCTGGAGCGGGGAGAGTCACGCGCTCCTGGTGGCGGTGGACGGCGGCGTGGCGAAGCCGCTCGCGGGTGGCGCACCCCCCTTCGCCGGCGGCTGGCTGCGTCCGGACGGAGGGCTCGCGGTCGCCGGGCATGACGGGGCCGCACCCTTCCTGATGGACTTCGCCTCGCGTCGCCGGTGGCGGCTGGAGCCCCGAGAGCAGGGCGCCTGGGCGCTCGCTGGGAGCCAGCCTCCCACCAGTGTCTCCGCCCGGGGCCCCGCGCTGGCCGTGAGCGGCCCGGGAGTCGCGCCGCTCGGCCTGCCGTCGGAGCTGGCCCGGCTGCCAGTGCGCACCGAGGAGGTCACCTTCCAGAGTGGAGGCGTCACCCTCTCCGGGACGCTGTGGCTCCCATCCGGCGCGGCGCCCCGTGCCGCCGTGGTGCTGCTGCACGAAGAGGACGCGGGGACGCGGCGGGCGCTGGAGCCGTACCCGACGTACCTCGTCCACCAGGGGCTCGCGGTGCTCACGTACGACAGGCGAAGCACGCCCGAGGCGCCTTCCCTGCGAGCGCTGGCGGACGACGGGCTCGCGGCGGCGCGGCTGCTCCGGGAGCGCGCGGCCGTGCGCGAGGGCAGGGTGGGGCTGATGGGCTTTGGTCAGGGCGCATGGGTCGCGGTCCAAGCGGCGGCGCGAGCACCCGAGGTCGGCTTCCTCGTGCTCATCTCCGGCGGCGGAGGCCCGGTCTGGAAGCAGGCGCAGCACCAGCTTCGCAACGACGCCCGCCGGCGCGGGCTCACCGGCCCGGAGCAGGTGGACCTGACGGAGTTCCTGAGCATGCTCCACGACCCGCGCCTCTACGCGCCCGAGCGCGAGGAGAAGGCGCTGAAGACGCTCGACTTCCAGCTCAAGCGTGCGAAGCGCAAGCGCTGGTACAGCATGACGCCGCTGGCGAAGCTCGACACCCTCCCGCTGCCGCGCCTCCTGGCTGCCCAGCGCCAGACGTGGAACGACGTGCTGTCCTACGACTCGACGGAGGACCTGGGGCGGGTGCGCGGCCCGGTGCTCGCGCTGTTCGGCGAGAAGGACGAGGTGACGCCCGCCCGCCCCGCGGCACGCGCGCTGTCCGAAGGACTCCTCCAGCGGTCCGGTGATGCGGGGGCGCCTCCGGTGACGGTGAAGGTGCTGCCCGGGGCGGACCACCGGCTCGCCCTGCCGCCCGACGCGAAGCTGCCGGGCGTGGAGCGGACGGCGGACGACGTGTTCCCGATACTGGAGGCGTGGCTGCGCGAACTGGGAGGCTGAAGCGCTCACCACGGTCCCGGGCCAGCGGAGTCGCCCGGCGGCACGCCGCTGCCCCCCGGAAGGGCTCAGGACGCCTGAAGGCCGGCGGAGGTGCCCGGAGGCACGCAGCTGCACCGGGAAGGGCTCACCACGGTCCCGGGCCAGCCGAGTCTCCCGGCGGCACGCAGCTGCACCCGGAAGGGCTCAGGACGCCTGATGCCGGCGGCACGCACCGCCCCCAGAAGCGCTCAATACGGCCGCTGGCCGACGTAGTTGCCCGGCGGCGCGTAGTTGCACACCCAGAACTGCCACGTGGGCGCCCGCGAGCCGAACGGCGAGTTCGTCGTGCACACCTGCGTGGCGCACCCCACGCGCTTCGTGGCGCGCCACACCACCTGGGTGTAGTGGCCGCACTGCTTGCCCGCCGCGCAGGTGTTGCGGGCATAGTCGTAGTCAGCCACCTCCTTCGCCCACTCGTTCACCACGTCCGGCGTATCCCAGAGGTCGGGCGTGGCGGCGGCGATGTTCTCGCCGAAGTCGCCGCGCTCGCCGTTGTGCCTGAAGTTGCATTTCGCCACGTGTGCCTTTGCCACCGCCTCCGCGGCCACGTCCCAGGTCAGCGCCTCCAGCGCCGGGTCGGGCCTGGGCGTCGTCACGCCAGCCCGCACCGTGTTGTGCGTGTCGAGCATGTCGCGCTCGAACTGCGTCAGCGTGGGCTGTTCCTGGGGCGTCTCACCGTCATCGGGAGTCGACTCATCCGAGCCGCAGCCGGTGGAGAGCCAGGGCACGACGAGTCCGAGGGCCAGCAGGTGTCGCATCGGGGAGTGGCGCATGCGGAGGATTATCCGCGTCCCCCCGGGCCCGTACCAGCGGCGTCCGGCGTCTGGAATCACACGCGGCAGGGAGGGGGCGGGCGCCGGCCTCCGGAGCCTGTTAGACTCGCGAAGTCCGCCCCCGAGGTCCCTCATGAGCAACGACCCTCCCCAGAGCCGTGCGAGCAAGGTGTTCACCTCGCTCGAGGGCGTGGACGAGTTCAGCGTCATGTCCGTCGACAAGGGCATGCGCAAGCTGAAGCTCGAGCTGGAGGGGCAGCGGCAGGCCGTGGAGGGCCGGCCGGAGCCCGTGTACGGCTCCGTCTTCACCCGCCTGTTCCGGAAGCTCTTCCGCGGCTGAGCGCCCGCCAGCCGCCTCCGCCCCACTCAGTAGGGCCGCTGGCCCACCCAGTTGCCCGGCGGCGCGTAGTTGCACACCCAGTTCTGCCACGTGGGGAACTGCGCGCCGAACGGCGAGTTCTTGTTGCACATCACCGTGGCGCAGCCCACCGAGCCCGTCTTCCGCCACACCACCTGCGTGTAGTGGCCGCACACCTTGCCTTTCTTGCAGGTGTTGCGCGTGTAGTCGTAGTCCGCGGCCTCATCCGCCCAGCTCTTCACCACCTCGGGCGTGGTCCACGCGCCGGGAGTGGCGGCGGCGAGGTTCTCCCCGAAGTCACCCCGGTTGGGGTTGTGCTCGAACCTGCATTCCTTCGCCCAGGACGCGGCCTTGCGAGCGGCCTCGTCGGACCAGGTGAGGGGCGGCAGCGCGGGCTTCGGTGCGGGCTTCGCCTGCGCGCGTGCCTGGTTGTGCGCTGTCACCATGTCCCGCGAGAAGTCCTTCGCGGCGGGCAGGGCCGCGCGAGCGGGCTCCGGCGTGCGGGCCGGAGTCCGCTGCTGCGCCGGGGCCTTCTGCCGCGAGGCCGTCACCGTCTGCCGCTGGGCGGCCGGCTTGCGCTGTCCACCCTGGCTTCCCACGCCGCAGCCGAGCAGCGGGGCGAGGACGAGCAGGGCGGGCCAGCGGATACGAAGAAGAGACGAAAGCATGGGGCGGATGATGCGCCAGGACGTCCGCCCATGCATGGGAACCGTGCGCGGCGGGCAGCGCGTACGGGGGCTGGCCGCACGCCTGCTCCACCGCGAGTGCGCACCTACCCCGCGAGCCGGCCCAGCGGACCGGTGCCGTTGTCACCGAAGGTGGTGATGCCCGTCACGCCCATGGCCTGCATCAGGGAGATGTACAGGTTGGCGAGCGGCTCGCCGTTGTAGCGCACGTGCCGGCCCGGCAGGAGCGCCCCGCCGCCGCTGCCGGCCAGCAGGACGGGCAGGTTCCTGTGCTCGTGCGAGTTGCCGTCGGCAACCTCGCTGGAGAAGTAGACCATCGAGTTGTCGAGCAGCGACTTCCCGTTCCCCTCCTGGATGCCCTTCATGCGCTGGAGGAGGTACGCGTACTGCTCCACCTCCCACCGGTCGATGGTGGCCAGCGCGTCATAGTTGGCCTGCACCTTCTGGTGGTGCGAGTACGTGTGGTGCCCGCCGGGAAGTCCGAGGAAGCCGTACACCTTGTTGCTGCGCGCGTTGGCCAGCATGAAGGTGGCCACGCGGGTGAGGTCGCACTGGAAGGCCAGGACGATGAGGTCCATCATCGCCTTCGTCTTCACGCGCGGGTCCTCGTTGTCGTCCGGCGCGCTGCCCGGGTTGCACGAGGGCCCTTCCGCCTCGATGGCCTCCACCTGCTTCTCCAAGTCCCGCACGCCGGTGAAGTACTCGTCCAGCTTGCGCAGGTCGGACGTGCCCAGCTGCGTCTTCAGCGCCGAGGCGTCGTCGCGCACGAAGTCGATGATGCTCTTGCCGTACGCGCGGCGCTTCTCCACCTGCGCCTGGGTGGCGTTCGGGTCGAAGCCGGCGAAGAGCCGGTCGAACACGGCCTTGGGCCGCGTCTCCTTGGCCACGGGCGTCGTCGGGCCCGCCCAGGCGATGTTGTTCGCGTAGGGGCACGCGTAGCCGGAGTCGCAGTTGCCGATGCCGCGGCCCGCGTCGTTGCCCAGCTCCAGCGAGGGAAACCGCGTGGCCTTCTTCGACGCCAGGTGTTTGGCGATGACCTGGTCCATGGAGATGCCCACGCGGAAGTCGGTGCCCTCCGTCTTGAAGGCCTTGGCGCAGCTCAGGAAGGCGGCGGTGGCGGCGGCGTGGTGGCCGTCTCCGTCCGGTAGGCCGGGGTAGTTGGCCAGGCCGCTGAGGACGAGCACGTCGCTCTTCACCGGGGCCAGCGGCTGCAGCGTGGGCGTCAGCTCCCAGCTCGCACCCGTGGCGGACGGCGTCCACTTCGGCATGTGGATGCCATTGGGCGTGTAGAAGACGGCCAGCCGTCGGGGCGCGGCGCCCGGCGCGGCGTGGGCCGCCTGGGGCACCATCTGTTCCAGCACGGGGAGCGCCATCAGCGCGCCCGCGCCACGCAGGAGGGTCCTCCGGGAGAGTTGAAACTTCTTGCTCATGGCTGCCAGGCCTCCGTCTCGCCGCGCCGCTGGGTGAAGTGGTCGCTGAGGACGATGCTGAGGATGTAGTCACTGAGACGGCCGCCGCTGGCCTCCGCCGTGGCGGCCATCTCCTTCACTGCACACTCGTCCGCCTTGGACATGCCGCGGCCGAGCGCGTAGGTGAGCAGGTGCTCGGTGAAGCACGCGGGCAGCTTCGGGTCGCTCTTCACGAAGCGCCGCATGGCCTCGGAGCCATCGAGGATGTTGCCGTCGGGCAGCTCGCCCGTGGCGTCCACCGGGGCGCCGCTCACCTCCTGCAGGCGCCAGCGGCCGATGGGGTCGTAGTTCTCCAGCGCCAGCCCCAGCGGGTCCATCATCCGGTGGCAGCCCTGGCACGCCGGCGAGCTGCGGTGCAGCGCCATCCGCTCCCGCATCGTCATGTCCGGCGTGAGGGGCGGCGGCAGGTTCTCCACGTCCGGAGGTGGCGGCGGTGGCGGCATGCACAGCAGCTGCTCCAGCACCCACACGCCGCGCTGCACCGGCGAGGTGCGGTCCGGGTTGGAGGTGACGGTGAGCAGCGAGCCATGGCCGAAGATGCCCGCTCGCTCCGGGTGGCGGGACAGGTCCACGCGCCGGGGCGTGCTGCTGCCCGGCAGGGGCAGGCCGTAGTGCGTGGCCAGCGCGTCATTCACGTACGTGAAGGGCGCGTCGACCAGCTCCCTCAGCTTGTGGTTGCCGGTGATGAACTCGCGGAAGACGAGCTCCGTCTCCTGGCGCATGGCCTTCCGCAGGTCCTCGTTGAAGGTGCCGTAGAGCGTCCGGTCCGGCTCCGCGGTGTCCAGCGCGCGGGTGTAGAGCCACTGGCCGGCGAAGTTCTCCACCAGGGCATTCGCCTTCGGGTCCGCGAGCATGCGGCGCACCTGGGCCTCCAGCTCCCGCGGGTCGCTCAGCCGGCCCGCCTCGGCGGCGGACAGGAGCGCCTCGTCCGGCATGCTGCTCCACAGGAAGTAGGACAGCCGGGTGGCCAGCTCGAAGTCGTCGAGCCGGTGCGGCGTGGCGGACTTCGGGTCCGGGTCCTTCTCCACGCGGAAGAGGAAGTGCGGGGACACCAGCACCGAGCGCAGCGCCAGCTTCACGCCCGCCTCCGCCGGGTCTCCATGGCGCTGGGCCAGCGCGACGAAGTCCACCAGCCGGTCCACCTCGTCCTTCGTCACCGGCCGGCGCCAGGCGCGGCGGGCGAAGCGGGACAGGAGGTCCCTGGCGCAGGGCTTCGGGTCGGCCCCGTCCAGCGCGCAGGTGTTGAACAGCCCCTTCTTCCAGGCCGCCTCCACCAGCTTCTCCGCCGCGGTGGAGTACTTCTCCATCAGCAGCGGCGACATGCTGAGCACGTCCGCGTTGTTGTCGAAGCCGTAGCCGTGGTCATCCGTCGGGAAGTCCCGGGCGGGCCGGGTGGTGTCGCCCAGCAAGTCGCGCACGGTGGCGTCGTACTCGGCGCGGTTGAGCCGGTGCAGGGTGACGCTGCCAGGGTCCTTCGGCACGTCCTTGCACTCGTCCATGGGCTGCTGCGTACCCGGCGGCGGCGGTGGAGGGATGTCCGGCCCCGGCATGTCTCCAGGGAGCACCCGGGCCCGGGGAAGGTTGTCTCCATCGCAGCCGGCGAGCAGCAGCGCGCATCCCGCGCCCGCCAGCATCCGCCAGCTCCGTCCTCTTCGAAGCCTGGGTTTCACGTCTGCGACCCCCTCCATGCTCGCCCCATGCCCCTCTGCGCCGGGGCCGCCCGGGACGAAGCAAGATGCTCACCAGCGCCGCGTGCCCGGTGCTGGACGACGCCCTGCCCGGGGGGGCAGGCTGGGGCCGGTGAAAGCGCGGCTTTCCGGAGGCGGGAGGGGCGGGGTGGGAAAGATGTTTCCCCGGGTGGGAACCCCCCTGTCGGTACAGAGGCCTTCGCACGGCTGGTGCCCTCCCAGCCGGGTTGGGCCTGCAGGCGGGCCGGGGAGGGCACACGTTGGAGTGGGGGCGTGGAGGGTCGTCAAATGACACCGCCGCATGCCGATGCCGTCGCCGACGACTTCCTGCTGCTGGTGAGCGTGCTGCCGGGCCCGCTGCAGGCAGCGGTGCGAGCGCTACCGCCTCAGCAAGTGTTGGAGGTGGTGATGGACCTGGGGCGCCCGCCGGAGGCCCGGCTCGTGGACCGGGTGGAGCGGCTGCGCGAGGAGCCGGTGCTCCGGGAAGATTTGGAGCACGTGCTGGCGCAGGTGGGGCCGCCGGGGGACGACAACCGCGCCGGCATCGAGCGCACGCTGCACCGCGTCTCCGCCATCCGCAACCGCAAGGGCAAGGTGGTGGGGCTGACGCTGCGGGTGGGGCGGGCCATCTTCGGCACCATCGACATGCTGAAGGACCTCATCGGCTCGGGGCGCAACCTCCTGCTGCTGGGGCGGCCCGGCGTGGGCAAGACGACGAAGCTGCGCGAGGTGGCGCGCGTGCTGGCGGACGACCTGCGCAAGCGGGTCATGGTGGTGGACACCTCCAACGAGATTGGCGGGGACGGCGACGTGCCCCACCCCGGCATCGGCGCCGCCCGGCGGATGCAGGTGTCGCGGCCGGACCGGCAGCACGACGTGATGATTGAGGCCGTGGAGAACCACATGCCGGAGGCCATCATCGTCGACGAGATTGGCACCTCGGCGGAGGCGGCGGCGGCGCGGACGATTGCCGAGCGCGGCGTGCAGCTGGTGGCGACGGCGCACGGCAACACGCTGGAGAACCTGGTGCTGAACCCCAC
This sequence comes from Pyxidicoccus xibeiensis, assembly GCF_024198175.1. Classification (NCBI taxonomy): domain Bacteria; kingdom Pseudomonadati; phylum Myxococcota; class Myxococcia; order Myxococcales; family Myxococcaceae; genus Pyxidicoccus; species Pyxidicoccus xibeiensis. Next base: position 1,135,117 of record NZ_JAJVKV010000004.1, on the reverse strand, counting down.
GCTGTCGGACCTCGTGGGCGGGGTGCACACGGTGACGCTGAGCGACGAGGAGGCGCGGCGCCGGCGGACGCAGAAGACCATCAGCGAGCGCAAGGCGCCGCCCACCTTCGACATCGTGGTGGAGATGGTGGGCCGGGAAGAGGTGCTGGTGCACCCGGACACGGCCTCGGCGGTGGACCGGCTGCTGGCGGGCCTGGACGTGGGCGGCGAGCGCCGCAAGCAGGACGCGGACTCCGGCGAGGTGGCCGTGGAGGCGGTGCCGGCGCAGCCGTCCACGCTGCCGGCGCTCCGGCCGGTGCGGATGGCGGGCGCGGGGGCAGGGGCGGGGAGCGCCTCCGAGGCCTTCCAGGCCCGGGCGCCGGGGACGGGCGGACAGACGAAGGTGTACGCGCACGCGGTGAGCCGGGACTTGCTGCAGCGGGTGCTGCGGGACTTGCCGGTGGACGTGCGGCTGGTGAGCCGGCTGGACGCGGCGGACCTGGTGGTGACGCTGCGCTCGCGGGCGAACGACCCGCGGCTGCGGCGCACGGCGGAGAAGACGGGCGCGCGGGTGGAGGTGGTGAAGCGCAACAGCTCGGCGGAGCTGCGCCGGGTGCTGAAGACGGCCTTCAACGTGGTGGAGGGCGTGGACGAGGACCAGGTGCGCGAGGCCGTGGCCGAAGTCGAGCACGCGATTGAGCGCGTGCTCAGCGAGGGCGTCTCGGTGCCGCTGGCGCCCCGGCCTCCGAGGCTGCGCAAGCTCCAGCACCGGCTGGTGAGCCGCTACCACCTGGAGGCGGTGAGCCAGGGCAGCGAGCCGCTGCGCCACCTGACCATCTACCCGCTGGGCGCGGAGGTGGACGCCGCGCTCGCGCAGGAGGAGGCCGAGGGAAGCGCGTAGGCACGCTCCCCCCGGCGGTGTGTCCGGCTACTGCTTCCCGTCGAGGTACGCCTTGTACGCGTCGAAGCCGTACTCGCGGCCGAGGAAGTCCTTCACCAGGTCGGCGGCGGGCTTGGAGCCGCCGGGCTCCAGCACGGTGCGGCGGTACTTCATCGCCGTCTCCCGGTCCAGGTACCCGTGCTTCTGGAACTCCGTCTCCAGGTCCTTCGCGATGACGGAGGACCACAGGTACGTGTAGTACGCCGCCGAGTACCCATCCAGGTGGCCGAAGGACAGCTCGAAGTGGGTGTTGTCGCGGTACTCGTGACGGAAGGGGCTGAGCTTCTGCTGGAGGGCCACCATGGCCTTGCTGGTGTCGAAGCCCGGCTGGCGCGAGTAGAAGTCCAGGCTCACCGCGGACAGGAACAGCTGCCGCCGCGTCCACAGCGCCTTGCCGAACTCCTTCGACGCGCGCAGCTTCGTCACCAGCTCCTCGGGAATCGCCTCGCTGGTCTGGTGGTGCTTGGCGAAGCCGGCCAGCACCTGGGCATTGACGGGCCACTGCTGCAGCAGCATGGACGGCGTCTCCACGAAGTCCCACTCCACGCGGGTGCCGGCGATGCCGCTCCACTTCAAGTCACCGGCGAAGACGGCGTGCAGCAGGTGGCCGAACTCGTGGAAGAAGGTCTCCACCTCGTCGTGCGTCATCAGCTCGTTGGGGCGCGGGAAGTTGCACACCAGCGTCGCCTCCGGGTAGCGCTTGCCGGCCTGGCCCGCCACGAGGTCGAACTGCGCCGCGTGCTTGTACTTGTCGTCGCGCGGGTGCATGTCCAGGTAGATGCGGCCCAGCAGCGTGCTGCCCTCGAGCACGTCGTACGCCTCCACCTCCGGGTGCCACACCTGGGCGTCCTTCACCGGCTGGTAGGTGAGGCCCCACATACGGGCGGTGATGTCGAGCAGGCCTTGCTTGACGCGGCCGTACTCGAAGTAGGGGCGCACCGTCTGCGAGTCGAAGCCGAAGCGCTCGGCGCGCAGCCGGTCCTCGTAGTAGTCCTGGTCCCACGGCTCCAGCGTCTTCGCGCCGGGCACGTCCTTCTGCTTGCGCGCCAGCAGGTCCGCGTACTCCTGCTTCGCGCGCGGCTCGGTGGCCACCGCCATCCGGTCGATGAAGTCCGCCGCCACCTTGCGCGTGCGGGTCATCTTCGTCTCGGTGGTGTACGCGGCCCAGTTCTCGTAGCCCAGCAGCGTGGCCAGCTCGTGCCGCTTCGCGATGAGCTGCGAGAGCACCTGCTGGTTCTTCGGGAAGGCGCGCTGGCGGTAGGTGCGCCACAGCTTCTCGCGCGCCTTGCCGTCCTTCGCGTACACCATGAAGGGGAAGTAGTCGGGGTAGTTGGTGGTGAGGACCACCTTGCCGTCCTTCCCCGGCGGGTGCGCCTTCCGGTAGTCCTCCGGCAGGCCGTCCAGCTCCTTCGGGGTGAAGGTGGCCTTGCGCACGTCCTCGGAGATGTTCTGCCCGAACTGCTGCCCCAGCTTGAGCAGCTCTTCGTTGAGCGACTTCACCCGGGCGCGGGTGGCGTCGTCCCGGTCCACGCCGGCGCGGCGGAAGTCGAGCAGCGCGCGCTCCATCCAGTACTTCGTGGACGCGTCCGCGCCGGACAGGTCCACCGAGGCCAGGGCGTCATAGACGCCGCGGTCCTGCGACAGCTCCACGTTGGCGGAGTCCACGCGCTGCTCGCACTCGCGCGCGGCGTCGCGGAAGGCCGCCTCCGGATGCACCTCGCGAGCGAGGCTGGAGCGGTTGGCAGACGAGGCGAGCGCGGCGGTGGCCTCGTCATACGCGGCGAGCACGGCCTGGCCGTCCTTGCGCGCATCCAGTCCCTTGAGCGTGGTGACGCTGGCGCGCACGCGCTCCAGGTCCGCGGTGCAGGCGGCGGTGAAGGCCTCCACGGTGCCGGCGAGCAGGGTGGAGCCGGTGGGGGGCGGGAGCGGCTGGCGGGCCTCCGCCGCGGGCGCGGCCTGGGTGGGGGCGGGGGTGGCGGCCTGGGCCTGCTGGGGCGCGGGCTCGGTGGCCGCGGTGCCATGCGAGCAGCCGGTCGCCGCCAGCGCGGCGGACAGGGTGAGAGCAGTCAGTCTCTTCAAGGGGATTCCTCCGGAGTCCATCGGAAACGCCGGAGCGTCATGCCACATCCCGGCCGCCTCCGCTCGGCCGGGGAGCGGGCCTCCCCCGGGGTTGCCGTGCCCCGGACAGCGAGGGCGCCCAGGTCAGCGGGGTGTCTCGCCCTGCCGCGTCGTGGCGCGCTCGCACGGGAGCGCCTTGAGCACATGGTCTTCCAGGAGCCGGACGGTCTGCTGGTGCATGCCCCGGCCGTTGTAGTTGCGCCGGGTGACGATGACCACCGCGTCCTGGTCGGGGAGCTGCAGCATGGCGTTGCCCCCGTTGCCGGACATGTACCAGGCGGACGAGACCCCGCAGCGAGAGGCGAGGTCCCGCCGCCAGAACTGGTACCCATAGTCCTGCTGCTCGTTTGCCTTCCGGTGCACCGTCAGGGCCTCGCGGACCCAGGCCTCGGGCAGCACCTGCTTCCCGGCCCAGCGGCCTCCAGCGAAGAGCATCCAGTTGAGGCGCGCCAGGTCCCGTGACGCGAGGCGCAGTCCTCCGCCCGTCATCACCTCGCCCGTGGGCGAGCGGGGCCACTCCATCCGGGTGATGCCGAGCGGAGCGAAGAGGCGCCGCTCGAGGTACCGGTCGACAGGCTCGCCCGAGGTCCGCTGGAGGAGCTGGCCGAGCAGGAAGCTACCAGCGGTGCAGTAGGCGAAGGGGCCCCGGCCGGAGGCGTCCCGCGTGTAGTCCCGCTTCATGGGCAGGTCCACCGCCCAGCGCACCCAGGACTGGAGGGGATACATGTTCTCCTCGTTGCCGGGGCTCTCGGGGACGTCGTCATTGCAGTCGAGGGCCGAGGACATGGTCAGCAGGTCGGCGACCGTCACCTGGTCCTTGAGCGCGTCCTCGTGCGCGAAGGGCCGCAGGTCCGCGAAGTGGGTGAAGACGGGCGCGTCCACCGAGGTGAGATGGCCGTCCTGGAGTGCGAGGCCCACGGCGAGCGCGGTGACGGACTTCATCGAGGAGCGCGTGTCATGGAGCGTGCCGGGCTCCGCGCCGTCGAAGTAGCCCTCGTAGACGAGCCTGCCGCTCTTGACGATGAGCACGCTGGTCGTCTTGGGATAGGTGCCCTGCTGGAGGGCCGTCTGCATGGCTGCCAGCGGCGCCGGGTCGATGCCCAGGCTCGCTGGGTCAGCCGCGGTCAGGTCATCCAGGGGGGCGCGGGGCGCGGTGGGGGACGGCTGACGCGCGGCGCAGGAGATCAGCAACAGGGACAGCGTCAACCCGCTCACGGTGGGCTTCAACGATGGACTCCAGAGGCTGGCGGATGTGGCTTGCTGGAAGCGCGGTCGAGACTCGCTGGAGGGGTGAAGTGGTGCAATGCAATTGCGACGGGAGGCGCCCGCACGAGGGGCTCGGCATGGGCTCGCCACACGCGTACCGTATCGTCGCCATGCAGCACGCTGCCTCGAGCTCGAGGACTTCCGGATGAGCGCTCCCCAGGACGCGCTGTTCCTCGTGCTCTACGCTCTCGAGCCCTCCGGGCAGCTGGGGCGTGAGCTGAAGGCGGTGATGGGGGCTGCACTCCACCCGGGGCCTCTGCCTTGCGAGGCGGGTCCCTTCGAGCCCACCGAGGCTGCCGCGCTCCTGGCACGCCTCGAGGCCGCCCAGGGCCATCTCGGACCATTCGGTGGACTCATGCGGCTGCAGCCACCCGCGGCCGCTGTGGCCCCCATGTCATGGGATGAGGCCGAGCGGCTGGCGCTGGCCGCGGCGGAGGAGGAACTGCGCCGGGCGCCGGCGGGGAGCGATGTGTTCCACTGGAGCTGGGTGGGCGCGTTCGAGCTTCCCCGGTGCTGGGCGTTCCTGCTCTACGCCGGGCCCAACATTCCTCCGGGGCTGGCCGTCGTGGTGGACAGGCACAGCCGCATGCCCATCGTCTGGAGGTACATCGACGTGGAGAGTGCGCTGGAGAATGCCCGCTTCGACGTGACGCCCGCGAGCGGGAGGACCCTCCGCCTGGCCGGCTCCTGGAGGCCTCCTTCCAAGGAGCGTCTGACGAAGGGCCTGCGCCTCATGGAGCGTGCCCTCTATCGAGAGCCGGACGGCACGAAGCTGTGCGTGGAGGTCTGGGCAGAGCAGGACGGGTGGATGCCCCTCGAGCTGGACACGGAGCGGAAGCGCTACAGGTGGGCCCCCGCCTCCACCGGGCAGGGCGTACCGTCCGCCTGGGAGCCCTACGAGGATTGAGGCCGGCAGGCGGGGCATCACTCGAGCCTCGGTTGCCATGACTCCGGGGAGGCAGGTGCCATGACGGACCGTGAATGCGTGGAGCTGCTGCAGTGGGCCGCGCCCCGGCTGCGCCTGCGCTGGGACGGCTTCCGTCGGGTGCGGGGGCAGGTGTGCAAGCGCCTCGGCCGGAGGCTCAAGACGCTGGGGCTGGCGGATGCGGCCGCGTACCGCGCGCGGCTGGAGGCGGACGCCACCGAGTGGGACGTGCTCGACTCCCTCTGTCGCGTCACCATCTCCCGCTTCTACCGGGACCGGCATGTCTTCGACGTGCTGCGAGACGACCTCCTCCCACCGCTGCTGGCGGCGCTGCGCGACAGGGGCGAGTCCCCCTTCCGTGTGTGGAGCGCCGGCTGTGCCTCGGGCGAGGAGCCCTACACCGTGAGCGTGCTCTTCCGGCACGGCCTGCAGCCCCGGTCCCCGGAGACCCGGCTGGAGCTGCTCGCCACCGACGCCGACGCGGCCCTCCTGGAGCGGGCGCGCCGGGGCTGCTATCCGCGAGGCTCCCTGCGCGAGCTGCCAGCGGAGTGGAGCCGTACCGCCTTCCCCGAGTCCGGCGCCGAACCCTGCATTGCCCCGGAGTACAGGGAGGGCCTCCGCTTCGCGTGTCAGGACCTGCGCACGGAGTGGCCGGAGGGGCCATTCCACCTCGTGCTGTGCCGCAACGTGGCCTTCACGTACTTCGCTCCACCGCTTCAGCGCGAGGTGCTCGCGCGCCTGGTGGAGCGGCTGGTGCCGGGCGGGCTGCTCGTCATTGGCGGCCACGAGTCACTTCCCGAGGATTCCACCGACCTGGAGCGCGCGGCGGGTGCACTGCCCGTGTTTCGCCGGCCCTGACGCGGGGGCGGGTCTCGATGCACCCTGAGACATGAATCATGTATCAGGTGTCGGTGACGCGCCCCGCCTTGAGCGTGTCTCGGGTGCCCGGTACCACCGTGTCCTCTGGGGCCAATCCCCTGGCCGGAGGGAAGGCAACGATATGCGCAAGGTGTTGTGTGCGGTCGCGGCATTGATGCTGTCGGCGTGTGGCGGCGCGGGCGGTGGAGACGCCGCGCAGGCGAAGCAGGAAGGGCTGACGCTGTCCGCCGAGGCGGGAAGCACGAGCGGCTCCTTCATCCAGGAGACAGGCGAAGTGGCCTTCTCCTCGCGCGAGGTGGAGCCCGGCGTGTACCGGCTGGAGGTGCGGCTGCGCGGGCTGACGCTCACGGGGTTGATGGACCCGGCCAGCGGTGTGTCCACGCTGGACGGCTTCGCGGAAGAGGATGCGACGGACACGCAGCTGGGCGACGCGGACCGCGACCTGCTCGCCGCCTTCTACGGCGCGCTGAACGCGGAGCTGCCCTCCGGTGACGCGGTGGCCCCCGAGGCCATGTACCTGCGGCGCGCGGTGGGCCTGTGGGCGCAACACCCGGGCAGCGTGGACCTGCAGCGCACGGTGATGGGCGAGCAGGGCCGCGGCTACACCATGCTGTGCAGCTACGCGCGCTGCAACGGCAGCTACACGGGAAGCTGCGGCGGTGTGTACAACTGGTACTCGTATGCGAAGCACGACTGCAACAAGGGCGGCTTCAGCTACGACCGCAACCAGCAGATTGCCCAGCTCGGCGACCACACCACGTGCGGCGGTGACGAGTTCTACCTGAGCGGCGGCAGTTGGGTGTGTGGTGAGCCGGACCACTGGTCCCGTCCGAAGGTGATGGGCAACTGCTTCGGCCGCTGCGGTGGCGGCTGCGGTGGGGACACCCAGTACACGCTGGACGCCACCAACCACGACGGCTGCGTGCGCAACGGCCACATGCTGGCGAGCGGCTACTGCGATGACCAGTTCGTGTCCGCCAGCGACGACGAGCTGATGGCGCCCAACTGCTACTGAGCCATGGCGTCGAGCCGCGTGACGGGCAGGCAGGTGGGCATGAGGGTGGGCTGGCTGTTGCTGGCCGCCCTCGCGTGTACGTCCGCGGGTTCGAAGACGCGCGCCGCGGAGGAGTCGGTCCAGCGCTTCTTCGCGGCGCTGCCCTCGGGGGACTGCGCGGTGCTGGAGCCGCTGCTGGCCACCGGAGGCGGTGCTCGGCCTTGTGAGCAGACCGTGCAGGAGCTGCGGGAGCACGGCTTCTCCCTGGTGGGCATCGTCGAGTCCCGGGTGGATGGACGGGACTCGGAGGCGGTCATCGTCCGCGCCCGCGTGGCGCGCGACGGTGTGGAGCGCCAGGAGCCGTGGTTGCTGAGAGTGGAGCGGCAGGCAGGCGCCTGGCGCGTGCGGTTCTGAGAACTGGACACGACAGCAGGCGCGAGGAGGGCAAGCGAGCCATGAGGATGCGTTACCGATTGATGCTGGCCGCCGCGGTGGCGCTCACCGCGTCCCTGCTGGCGGTGGTGTTCTGGCCGGCTCCTTCGCCCGCGCCGGAGGCCCAGTTGCTGGCCGCCGCGAAGGTGGAGCCCGAGCCACGAGCACCTCCGTCCGAGCCGGTACCGGAGCGGGCCGCCGCGCCGGTGAAGGCAGAGTCCCTGCTCGCGAGCCCGGAGCTGGCACCGCCCGCGGCCACGGTGGTGGCCCTGGGGCCCGGGGACGTGGCGCCGGAGCCCGAGGTGGAGAACCCGCCTCCGCAGGAGAACGACCCCATCCCCCCCGAGCTGCCCCAGACGCCGCAGTGGCGGCTGGAGAAGACGACGCACATCACCACGCTGCTGGGCCGGGACGTGGAGCGCCTGGAGCGCGAGCACGAGGCCGCCGAGGCGCGCGGTGACGAGACGCGGAGCGCGCAGCTGCAGACGCTCCTCAAGCGGCACCGGGCGCGGCTGCACGAGCTGCGGGAGGAGCTGCGCGAGCTGGACGAGGTGGTGAAGGAATCATCCTCTCCGGAATGAGGTCCGGACAGACGTCTCGCAGAGCCTGCGCACCGCCCCGGGCGGCCTGCCGCCACTCACTGTTCGAATATGTCGGGGGTTTTGCGGCGTGAAATGTCCCGACATTTTCGAACAGTGTGCCGGTGGAGCCGTCAGGACCCGCAGGGCAGAGGAAGCGGAGCCGACGAGAAGAGCGGCCTGTCGCAGGGGGCGTCTCCCAATCCCTGGCTACCGACTCAGGACCCTGGCGTCTCCTGGCGGCAACGCGCGGCACGGCGGGCGCGTTGCCTGGGCGCTTCTCGTGGCCGTGGCACTGGCGTCGTTGCTCGGCTGCCAGCCCGTGGAGGAGGAGTCCCGGCAGCGCACGGCCCGAAGCCCCGTCGTCCAGGGCACGGAAGCACCGGAGGCCATCGCCGCGGTGGCGCTCATCGCCCGACGCGCCCGGTGTGGCGGAGAGTCGCCCATGCTGCTGTGCTCCGGAGCGCTCATCGCGCCAGATGTGGTGCTGACGGCGGCGCACTGCCTGGCCATCTTCGGGCCGGAGGGCCCGCACGAGGTCTACCTCGGACAGGTGCTGCTGCCCGAGCCGGAGCCCCAAGGCCGCTTCGCCCGCGTGTCCCGCGCGGTCATCCATCCCGCTTATGTGCCGGGGACACATGCGTACGACGCGGCGCTGCTCCGGCTCGCGGCTCCGGTGGCCGCGGCGCCGTTCGCCCTGCCGGAGTCCACGGGTGGCGCACTCGCGACAGGGGTCTCCGTGCGCGTGGTGGGCTACGGGGACACGAAAGACGCTCAGGCTCCATCCGGTCGCCGTCGGCAGGGAACGCTCACGGTGACGCAGGTGGAGGGCTCCGCCTTCCGCGCCGGGCCGTCACCCTCGATGAGCTGCGTCGGGGACAGCGGTGGCCCCGTGCTCATGCGTGACGGCGAGCGCGAGGTGCTGGTGGGAATCACGGCGAGCGGAGACGTCGCGTGCAGGGACGAGGCCTTCAACGTGCGCGTCGACGCGCTGCTCGACGGCTTCATCCGCCCCTTCCTCGAGGAGGCGCCAGCTCCCGTCGTACCCACGCTGCCGCTGGAAGGCCTCTGCAGTGCCAGTTGCACGCGGGACGCCGAGTGCCCTTCGGGGCTCACCTGTGTTGCCCGGGGCGAAGGCCCGGGCCGGTGCCTGCTGCCCGCGCTCCAGGAGGGCGACTACGGCACGACGTGTACGGAGGATGCCGCGTGTGGCACGGGCGGAGTGTGCGCGCGGCTGGAGCCGGAAGGAGCGGGCGCGTGCCGCTGCTTCACCCCCTGCGCGCCGCCTCCGCCGGAGCCGCAGGCGCCTTCCGGGGCGGATGCCGGCTCGGGCGGCTGCACGAGCGTTCCGAGCTCGGCGCTCCTCGTGCTGCTCTTCGCGTGGGCAGGCGTGCTGACGTCCCGGCGCCAACGCCGCGACCCGTCAGGACGTGCGCCGCCTCCCGCCCACGTCGGCCTCTGAGGCTCGAACGCGGGCGGGGAGGGGTCAGGTGCGGACGCTCGTCTTGCGCGCGCCCTTGCTCTTGTACGCCTTGCCCGCCTTCAGCGGCGTCGCGTCACCGCGGCCGGTGGTGCGCTTGGGCGTGCCCTCCTTGCGATAGGCCACGGCGGCCTCGGCCGGCAGCGTCTTGCGCCGGGACGTGCTGCTGCCCAGCTCCGGCACGGGCAGCTTGCGGCTCTTCGCCGTCAGCCCCGTCCCTGGTGCCTTGCGCGGGCTGACGCTGCGGTCCTCGAAGCCCACGTTTCCCAGCGCGCGCCGTCCGCTCTTCTTTGCCTTGTGAGGGCTCTCCGCTCCGGCCCGGCGGACGTCCGTGGCCTTGAGCTCCATCGTCGTGCCCTTCTTCTTCGCGGCCTTCGCCCGCACCGCTCGAGTCTTCTCTGGCATGCGACCTCCCAGGCAATCAGGTAGGAATGAATCTCCCTGGATGCCAGGGAGCAGCGAGGCGGGCGGGCCCAGGCGCTCATGTCCGCTTCGGCCCATTCCCCCCAGCGCTCCACACCCACGTCGTACCTGGGTACGAGGTCGCATGCGTGCCCCGCTGTCAGCACCGTGTCCCTTCCTCCACGTCGTACCTGGGGGCCGGGTTGCGCACGTGCACGTCGCGGTGCTCCGATGATGGCACCGTGTCTCGCCGCCCACCGCTGACGATGGACCTGCCGGAGCCGCGCGAGCCACGCCTCGTCTGCCCCGCCTGCGCGCAGGCCGTCCCCGTTGGCCCGGACGCGCGTTGCCAGGTGTGCGGCGGCTCCCTGGCGGAGACGCTGAGCGCCGCCCGGGGCCCGCCACCGCCGCTGCCTCCACGCCGGCTCACCCGGGCCCAGCGCCGGGCCGTGCTCCGTCCGAAGCTCGCCACCCATCACATCCTGGGCACGCTCTTCTTCGCGCTCGGCGCGCTGCTGCTGCCGGTGGCGTTCGTCTTCGTGCGGCCCCTGTTGTTGATGGCCGCCATCTTCCTCTTCGTGGGCTTCCTGTTCCGGCGCTCCGGCTGGCCCGCCGCGCTCCGCCGCGAGCAGCGCCGCCGGCTCCAGGCGCTTCGCTGGGGCCTTCCCGCCGCCGGGGAGCTCACCGGCGTGGAGCGTCACTTCCTCCCCTCGCTGGAGGCCGGGCGTGTCGCGAGGCTCGACTACGTCTTTACCGTCCACGGCCAGCGCGTCCACGGAAGCATGCCATCCCCCCACCTCTCGGACCTGCAGCGCCGTCCGGGGGCGCCGGTGTGGGTCGTCTACCTGGCGGAAGCCCCCGACATCAGCGCCCTCTGGCCGCCGGAGCCCTGAGGGCCCCGAGGCGCTGGCCCGGACGTTGCTCTACGTCCGTGCGTGACGGCCTCCAGGTGGGAGGTCCGTGGGAGCACCTTCCTTCCCGAGCCCCAGCCGCGGTCAGACGACCACGGTGCGCGGCCCGGCTACCGCAGCGCCACCCTGTCCATGACCCCTTCCGCCACCCCTGCCATCCTGTCCGTCCTGCGCCGCCATGGCGTCCTTCCCGTGCTGTCGTGCAGCGGCGTCGCGGTGGGGATGCTGGCCCTCCGGCTCGACTGGAGCGAGCGCGCCAGCTACGCCTTCCTCACGTGGAACCTGTTCCTGGCCTGGGTGCCCTACGCGCTGTCGCTGGTGGCGCGGCTGCTGATGGCCCGGGGCCTGGGCCAGGGGTGGCTGCTCACGCCGCTGGCGCTCGGGTGGCTCGCGCTGTTCCCCAACGCGCCCTACCTGCTCACGGACTTCATCCACCTGCGCCAGCGGCCCGTCGTGCCGCTCTGGTTCGACGCGGCGCTGCTCGCGCTGTTCGCCGCCACCGGCTGGCTGATGGGGCTGTTGTCCCTGGAGGTGTGGAAGCAGTGGCTGGAGGAGCGCTGGGGCCGGGCGCGGGCCTGGGGCTTCGTGGCCGCCACGTCCGTGCTGTGCGGCTACGGCATCTACCTGGGCCGCGTGGAGCGTTGGAACAGCTGGGACGTGCTCGCGGAGCCCGGCCGCCTGCTCGCAAGCATCGGCGCGCACCTGACGGAGCCCACGGCCTTCCCGTACCTCGTGCACCTGACCGCCGGCTTCGCCGCGCTGGTGCTCGTCTCCTATGCCGTCTTCGAGACGCTCGTCACGCGCTGCCGCCGCGTCGCGCTGAAGCGCGCGTGACACGCCCGGGCCTCCCCAAGGGGAAGCCCGGGCAGAACGAAGACACCGCCTTGCGCCCGGTACGCCCGGACAGGGGCGGTGTCCTCTTTCGGGCCAGGGCCCGGAGTCGTCAGCCGCCGTGGAGGGGCAGGCGCTTCTTGGGCCCACCCCGGTGCTTCACGTTCATCTCACTGGGCGCCTTCTTCCGGCCCTTGAGCGTCGTTGCACGGCGACGGTTGCTCTTGGGCTCGTGCAGCTCCGCGGCGGGGCCCAGGGTCACCCGCTCCAGGGTCTTCTGACGGCGCAGTGCCGCGGCGTCGTCCCGGGGCAGCGTCTTGCGCCCCTTGCTGGCCTGCACGCTGGGCTGGGCCGCGTGCGCATCCACCCGCCGCTTGTTCTTGATACCTGCCACTTTGGTCCGCACGGCCATGATGCCCTCCTACCGTGGAGAGGTAAGGACGGCGCCCCGGCTTTTCCATCCCCCTCCGGGGGAAGCAACGGGGGCCACGCCGCGTGCCTGGGTGCTCGGCGGCCGCTCCGTCCTCCTCCGAGAGGGCAGTGGCTACGTCGAGGAGCGCTTGCCCTTCTTGGGCGGGCGGGTGCTGGTGGTGCTCTCCGGTGGGAAGAGCCAGCCCTCGGAGGCGCGCGAGGAGGTGGTGTTCTGGGTGGCCTCGGAGGGCTCCAGGTGCAGCCCCCGGCAGCCCCGGCACCAGGACTGGGGCCGGCGCTCGCCGCGCTTCATGATGCGGTAGCCGAAGTCCTGCTCCGTGGGGCCCGTGTGGCCGCAGCGCGGGCAGCGGCTCAGGGAGGTGACGCCAATCTCCTTGGCCTTCTGGCGTCCGTGCTCCACCACCAGCGCCAGCGCCGCGGCGAAGCCGATGCGCCCGGCGGAGGCCACGTGGAAGCTGCGGCCGCGCTTGCGATTGCCGCGGCCCAGCACGGGCTGAAGGTCCATCCCCCCGAGCAGGTTGCGCTGCTCGAGGACACGCGACGGCGAACTGTCCGGGGTCGAGTGGCTCACGGGACAAGTAATACTGGGGCGGTCTGACATGCCCTGCCCGAGGGGCCGGACCCCCTGCCCCCTCTCCGGGCCTGGACTGAATGAAAGTTCAGTAGTTTCGCGGATCTACACGCTTTCCCACCCTGGAAGTGGGGTGGCGCGAGGGGCCCCATGGCCGGCCGGCTGGCGGCGGTGGGGTGGGGGGTGAGCAGGTTGTCGGGGCAAACCCGGAGGCCCCCGCCATGACCCGCCCCAGCAACGACACCGAGCTGATGCAGCGCCGCGCCCAGCGGCACGAGTCCCACCTGCGCTCCACCTACGCGGCCTTCATCCGCCACCTGTGCGAGGTGGGGAAGCTGGAGCCGTCGGTGGCCGAGTGCGCGGCGGTGGCGGTGCTGAGCGCCCTGGAGCGGCGCATCCTGCCGTCGGAGGCGAAGGACCTGGAGGCCCAGCTGCCCCGGCGCCTGGTGGAGTTCCTGCCGCCGCTGGAGCAGCGCCCCCAGCGGGCGAGGCGCTTCGGCCGGGAGGCCTTCCTCCAGACGGTGGCGGACGACCTGGAGCTGCCCGTCGGAGACGTGGAGCCCCTGGTGCGCGCCGTGTTCCGGTCGATGCGGGACCTCATCTCCGAGGGCGAGGCGGCGGATGTCGCCAGCAACCTGCCGCCGGACCTGCAGGCGCTGTGGGGCTTCACCCAGTAGGGTGCGGAGGGGCTACTCCCCGCCGTCCCCGCCCTGCGCGCCGCCGCCCGAGTCCGAGGACGGGAACACGGGCGTGCCCCCGGGCAGGCTGGGGTCGTGCGGCAGGCTGCCGCGCGGGCTGCGCAGGTACACGAAGGGCGTGGCGAACAGGAAGTTGGACACGCGTGACGTGTAGATGTCCGCGTACCGCTCCACCTGCCTGGCCAGGTGGCTCTTGTCATTGCCCGCGCGGGTGAGCAGGCCCCAGAGGGGGTTGGACAGCTCGTTGGCCGCGCGCGCCATGGGGCCCAGCTCCGCGTCCAGCGCCTCCAGCTCCGTGCGCAACTCCACCTGGCGCGCCACCAGCTCCGCCTCCGGGGGCGTCTCCTCGCGGGGGCCGTACTGCGCTCGGCGCCGCTGCAGCTCCAGCCGCAGCTGGCAGCTCTCCGCCTCCATCCGCTCCTTGTGCACCATGCGCTCGGCCAGCTTCGCCTCCGTGGTGCGGAAGGCGGCGATGGCGCGCACCTCGTCCTCCAGCTCGCGGAGGATGAGCGCGGTGCGCCAGCGCAGCACGTCCTTCGTCACGTGCACGTCGCCGAACATGTGGTCGCCCACGTAGAGAATCTGGTCCCCGGACAGCCCCAGGTGCCGCTCCAGCTCCAGCGCGCTGCCGGCGAAGTACGGCGTGCCGGCCTTCAGCGGCCCGGAGTGCGGCCGCAAGAGCGCCTCGCCGCCGGACTCCACCACCTCGAAGAGGGCCGAGCGCGTGGTGAAGAACTCCGGCTTGCGCGCGGAGACAATCACCACGTCGAACAGCTGCCGCCACGTCATGCCCTGCGGCAGGTGCTTGTCGAAGGCGAAGTGCATCATGGGCTCGGTGTAGGCCCACTCGCTGTTGGTGATGAGCAGGAGCTTCTTGCCCGCGTACCGCTGGTCCAGCAGCGCCAGCGGCGTCTCCGGGTCGTCGATGACGTAGCGCTCCGGGTCGGCGATGATTTCCGCCTTCAGCCGCCCCTGCATGTGCGTGGCGTCCAGGCTCTTGCGCACGTGCTCGTAGAGGTCCCCGTAGCCCATGGGCCCGGGGAGCTGGCCGGCGTCCAGCAGGTCCACCAGCTGCGCGTAGATGCACGCCTCGGACAGGGAGAAGAGCGTGTTGAGGAACACCCAGCGGCGCTCGTGCAGGTCGATGAGCGTGCTGGAGTACTCGTCGCGCTGGGCGTCGAACTCCATGGCCCGGGTGCCGTGGAGGGCCTTCTTGATGATGCCGAAGCGGTTGGCCTTGAGGAGGTTGCCCTTCTCCGTGTCGATGATGAGGCCGCGGATGGCGAGCGCGGGGTCGAACGTGAGGTGCCCCACGGGCCAGCCCTGGGCCTCCAGCCGGTCGCGGATGTATTCGTACGCACGGCGCTCCCACGCTTCCACGCGGTAGTGGATGAGCGTGTAGTCCATGTCGTAGCCCACGGCCTTGATGGCGCGCAGGTTGAGGGTGCGGTTGCAGAAGAGGCCCCGCTCGGGCGGGGGACCGGAAGGGTGCGAGCGCATAGACACCCTGGCTTTGCCCCGGCCCGAAGCAAAAGTCGATGCCCGCGTGGCCCCGCGTTTGTTGGACGGCACATGCGCCGGGCTCCGGCGGGGCGGGACGCAGGAAAACGACACGAGGAGGTTGCAGAAGGGTAGGGTCGGCCCTACCGTCCGCGCACTTTTGGGAGCCCCATGCTTGGCGTGTCCCGCCGTGTCGCCGTCAGCGCAGTCGTGCTCGCCGTCCTGGTCGGTACGGCCGTCGGTGCGGCCGGCTTCACCTTCATCTACGCGAAGGGCGCCTCGTACCTCACGGACGACCCGGCCGCATGTGCCAACTGCCACGTGATGAACGAGCAGTACGCGGGCTGGGTGAAGAGCAGCCACCACAACGTGGCGGTGTGCAATGACTGTCACACCCCACACAGCTTCTTCGGGAAGTACTACACCAAGGCGCTCAACGGCTGGCACCATTCGGTGGCCTTCACTTCCGGGGACTTCCACGAGCCCATCCACATCGGTGAGCGCAACCTGCAGGTGACGGAGGCGGCGTGCCGCTCCTGTCACCAGGACATCACCCATGCGATTGAGCCGGAGCTGCTGGTGCGCGTCTCCGCGCAGGCCACGAAAGAGCCCCGGAAGGAAGCCGACCGGCATGGCAGCCAGCATCCCGTGCCCCGGGACGGGACAATGAGCTGTCTGCGCTGCCACCGCTCGGTGGGACACCTGGAACTGGACTGACCTATGGCGAACCCGAATGCCCCCGTGAAGCGCAGGGGACTGCTACTGCTGGTGGGCGTGGGCCTCGTGTCGGCCCTGGCCGCCGCGGCCGCCGTCGCCCTTGCCACCAACATCTTCGAGCGCAAGCAGGAGGCGAAGAACACCTTCGTCCGCGTGGTGGAGCTCACCGATGACACGGTGGACCCCGCCATCTGGGGCAAGAACTTCCCGCTCCAGTACGACAGCTACCTGCGCACCGTGGACCAGGTGCGCACGCAGTACGGCGGCAGCGAGGCGGTGCCGCGAGCGCCCACCCAGGCGGACCCGCGCTCCGTGGTGGCCCAGAGCCGGCTGGAGGAGGACCCGCGCCTGAAGGCGATGTGGGCCGGCTATGCCTTCAGCAAGGACTTCCGCGAGGAGCGGGGCCACGCGTACATGCTGGACGACCAGACCTTCACCGAGCGCCAGCAGGTGACGCAGCAGCCGGGCACCTGCATCCACTGCCACGCCAGCACGTACACCGCGTACAAGAAGCTGGGCAACGGCGACATCATGAAGGGCTTCGACGCGCTCAACCACATGAAGTACTTCGAGGCGCGCAAGCAGGTGGAGCACCCGGTGAGCTGCATCGACTGCCATGACAGCCAGACGATGCAGCTGCGGGTGACGCGGCCGGCCTTCATGCAGGGCATGGCGCGCATGAAGGCGGCGCAGGGCGTGAAGGACTTCGACGTCAACCGCGACGCCACGCGCCAGGAGATGCGCAGCTACGTGTGCGGCCAGTGCCACGTGGAGTACTACTTCAAGGGCCCGGAGAAGACGCTCACGTACCCGTGGGACAAGGGCCTGAAGGTGGAGAACATCCTCGCGTACTACGAGGAGAACCCGCACAAGGACTGGACGCACGCGGACACGGGCGCGCCGGTGCTCAAGGCGCAGCACCCCGAGTTCGAGATGTGGAACCAGGGCATCCACGCGCGCTCGGGCGTGGCCTGCGCGGACTGCCACATGCCGTACACGCGGGTGGGGGCGCAGAAGGTCAGCGACCACCACGTGCGCAGCCCGCTGCTCAACATCAACCGCGCCTGCCAGACGTGCCACCACTTCTCGGAGGACGAGCTGCGGTCCCGGGCCGAGGCGCTCCAGGCGCGCACCTTCCAGCTGCGCAACCAGGGGCTGGACGCGCTGGTGGGGCTCATCGCCGACGTGAAGGCGGCGAAGGTGGCGGGGAAGACGGACGCGGACCTGGCCGGCGTGTACGCGCTGCAGCGGCGCGGCCAGTTCATGCTGGACTTCATCGAGGCGGAGAACTCGATGGGCTTCCACGCGCCGGAGGAGGCCGCCCGCATCCTCGGGCAGGCGACCAACCTCATCCGGCAGGCGCAGATCATGGTGCGCGACCCATCCTTCAAGCCGGAGGTCCCCGACATGCCACCGCCCGGGGCGGGGGATGCGCACGCCGGGCCCGGCACCCCGGGCAAGACGGTGGGCAACCCTGGCGGCGGTAGCCCGGCCCACTGAAGGCAGGGGCGGGACGGTGGGCCTGAGGCCTGGTGCGTGAATACCCGGGCTCGCCCGGGGGTCGGACAGGTGGGATGGAGCACGCGCGCCCAGGCCGGAGCGCCACGGAAGAAGGACACATGAAGCTGCTTGGGAACCGGGGGGCCTTCGCGGCCGCCGCGCTGCTGCTCTCCGCCGGGACGGCTCATGCGGAAGAGGCGTGGGAGACGGTGGCGGAGAAGCCGTACATGGTGAAGGTCCGGCCCCGGCCGGGCACCCAGGCGAAGGACGTGTGGGCGGAAGGCGAGCTCGCCGCCAGCGCCGTGGACGTGCAGGCGGTGCTGACGGACGTGGACTCGTACCGGCAATGGATGCCGTACGTGAAGGAGTCGCGCGTCATCAAGGACCTGCCGGACGGCGCGCGGCTGACGTACACGAAGCTGGACCTGCCGGTGGTGTCCTCGCGCGACTACGTGTGCCGGGTGGTGCAGGAGTCGAAGCTGGTGGAGGACGGCTCGGGCGTCTTCGCGCAGCGGTGGTCGGCGGAGCCGGACGCCATCCCCCAGCGCCGGGACACGGTGCGGCTGCGGCTCAACGAGGGGAGCTGGCGCGTGGAGCCTCGCGGCGAGGGGAAATCCTACGCCGTGTACCGGTTCACCGTGGACCCCGCGGGCTCGATTCCGGGCTTCCTGGCCAACATGGGCCAGAAGGACGGGGTGGTGGACACCTTCCGCGCGGTGGAGAAGCGGGCCCGCCTGCATGGCGAGGGGCGCCGGAAGGCGAAGTGACACGGCGGCCCGGTGGGCCTCCGGGCGTCCGTGAGGCCTCCGGGCGTCTGTGAGGCCTCCGGGGGGCCCGTGAGGCCTCCGGGGGGCCCGTGAGGCCTCCGGGGGCCGTACCCGCAATGGCTGCGGAAGGCTTCCGGACGGCGCGCAAGCCTTGCGCTGCCCGGGGGCTGATCCGCTCTGTGGGGGCGGGGCACGCTTCCTGAAAGGGCCTCTTGCACCGGAGCTCGGGTTTCCGGAAGTGGCCGCGGCGCGGAGCAGCCGTGGGAGGCGAACATGGACATGCTGGCGCGTGAGGCACAAGAGGCGCTGAAACAGCGTAGCCACCGCCTGCGGGCTCGTACCGGAGCATCCGCGGAGGCGGTGGAGGTCGAGGCCGAGGTGCTCACCGAGTCGGAGCGGCGGGAGTTGAAGGACATCGAGGAAGCGCTCGCGCGCATCGACAAGGGCGCGTTTGGCCGGTGCATGCAGTGCGGTGGCGCGATTGGGCGGCACTGGCTTCGCGCGATTCCGGAGGCACGGCACTGTTTGACGTGCGCGGCGGTGGCGCGGTGAGCGGTGGTCTGCCGCTGCGGCGTGCAGTGCGGAGCTGAGCGCGAGCAGCCCACGGTGGTGGAGCCCGCGCCTGCTGCAGGGGCGCTATCGAGGGAATCGCTTCGGAGCGCCGCGCTCCCTTCCCGCGGGTGAGCAGGTGAAGCGGACGTACACGCTCTGGCTTCACGAACGGGCTCACTGCTCCTGACGTGTGTCGCGGCACGCAGTGCCGGCGTCCGGCCTGATTGCAGCCCGTGGCCATCAAGGGCTGGCTCCCTGACGTCAGAGCCTGAGTTTCCGCTGTTAACGTTCTTCCTGGAGTCACGGGAGGTTCGGAATGGTGGACTGTCGGGCCCGGCGAGCGTCTGGACGAGATCGGGTGGTAGCGCTGGCGCTTTCGGTGGGTCTGGTGCTGCCGGGCTGCCAGGGCTGGGGAGGAGAGCGACTGGGGCCGTGGCTGGACAGTGTGCCGCTGCGCTACCACTCCGCCTCGCCGCCGCCCTTCCCACGCGAGGAGGTGGAGGACGAAGGAGGCGGAGGCACGGTGGGCGGCGCGCAGTTGGGGCGCTTCATGGCCTTCGTGCGCGAGCGGCAGGGGGCCCTGCGCCGGCCCAAGGTCTCCGAGGCGGAGCGGCGCGTAGGAGAGCGGGCGCTGCTGGAGGTGCTGGGGTGGCTGCACGGGAAGACGGAGGCGCAGCTGTCGGGAGAGGAGCCGGAGGAGGTGTACCTGCGCTTCAAGGTGGAGCGGGTGCACCGGGAGCGTGAGGCCGAGGCGCGGGACGGGGCGGTGGAGGAGAAGCTGGAGGAGTACTGGAG
This sequence comes from Pyxidicoccus xibeiensis, assembly GCF_024198175.1. Classification (NCBI taxonomy): domain Bacteria; kingdom Pseudomonadati; phylum Myxococcota; class Myxococcia; order Myxococcales; family Myxococcaceae; genus Pyxidicoccus; species Pyxidicoccus xibeiensis. The sequence goes on along the minus strand of NZ_JAJVKV010000004.1, from coordinate 1,115,850 downwards.
GTGGGCGCGGGCCCGAAGCGAGTGGCTGGCCGCGCGACACTTCCGGAAGGCCGGGCGCCAGTGGCTGGTGACGGAGAGCGCCGTCTTCGAGGGAGCGCAGGACGCGCTCACCTCGGCGGTGCTGGCCTGGGCGTACGGGCACACGCAGGACCCGGACTTCCTGAAGAAGAGTCCGCAGGAGGTGGCCGTCTACCTGCTGGTGAAGCGCAGCGCGCTGGCGACGGCGCTGGCGCAGGGCAACGCCTCGCCGCCGCAGCTGGAGTGGGTACCGGAGTACGTGGAGGAGGTGCCCGCGGACGAGGTGCTGCTGGAGCTGGCGGTGGGGTTGCTGCCTGGAGTGGGCGAGGGGGTGGACGTCGCCGGGGCGGTGGTGGGGCTGAGCCTCTTGGGGCGGGAGCTGACGGGGGAGGAGCGACTGCTGTGCGTGGCGGGGGCGGTGCTGCCGGTGGTGAGCGGCGCGCTGCTGGCCAACGCGGTGGAGGTGGAGCGTGCGGCGCTGCTGACGGGACGCGGCCTGCAGGAGGCGCAGGTGGCGCAGCGGGTGGTGCAGCACCTGGCGCCGGAAGAGACAGCGCGGATGCAGCAACTGCTGAAGGCGGCGGGGCGGGGCGAGAAGGTGCCCGAGGAGGAGCTGAAGTGGTTGCGCGAGCTGGCGAAGCGGCTGCACGGCCCGCTGGCGGAGGTGGCCCAGGCGGTGAAGGCGGGGGCGCGGGTGCCGCTGGTGGGCTCGCGCGCGACGGCGGAAGGAATGAGGCTGGTGCCGGGGAGCGCGGAGCACCTGGCGCAGGCGTGGGTGGACTACCAGTTCCGCCACCCGGGCAAGTACCCCCGCTTCAGCTATGCACCGGACGCGGCGTGGGAGCGGATGTACCGCACGGTGCTGGAGAACAAGGGAGCGGGAGGCGAGTTCGAGCAGCAGGTGCTCACGGCGAAGGGCTATGAGAAGAACACGGCCCTGCTGCTACCGCCGCCGGGCAGCCGAGCACAGGGCTTCGCCTCCGACTCGGTGGTGGGCAACCCGGAGGAGTTGGTGTGGGGCAAGCCCTACCGCTTCATCGAGGTGAAGGCTCGGGGAGAGATGGCGCTCACTGGCAACCTCAAGGCCATGCTGGACTACGTGCGAGAGCATGGTGGCCACATCGAAATCTGGTTCCGCTCCGCGAGCCATCCTAACGGGCAGACACGACTGACCGGACCTTTGCGCGATCGCATCAGGGAACTCAACTTGCAGGCGCAAGTGAAGGTGCAGTGGTATCCCTGAGCCCAGTCATGTCCTTCAGATACGTCTCCACGCGCGTTCATCTACCGCCAGGCGCTCCTCCGACCGAGGTCGTGAGGACGCTGTTCCAACGAGTGTTCGGGGAGTACCGCTGGTTCCAGCCTGTGCGTTACGGCCGGGCAAACATCAACGAGCGCCTGGACCCGAGCAGTACCGACTACAACGCCTTGGTGGATTACTACGGTGAGTTCCAGGACATCACGGTCGCGGCCCGGACTGACAGGGACTACGTGATGATTCTCCCGACGAGGCACGATGCGCCCCCGTTTACTGGGAGCTTCAGCTGGACGACTTCCGTCTCAGAATCAAAGCAGGCACGGTGGCGAGAGGCTCAGTTGCATCAGGTGGCGGAAGTCATGCGACTGCTCGGTTCTCCCCTGGCTGAGTCTGGGCTTGTCGACGATTTGCATCGGAAGAAGAGCAGAATCGTTCCCAACTCCAATGGCATCGGTTCAGCGCAGGTGCACACCGTGAGAGACGCGAGCGAAGGACTCGCGGGACTCTACTGGAGAAACTTCTTCGGCCCGCCGTTCGTGCGCATGTTCGGAGACCGCCTCCGGTCCCTACCGCCCGGTGCACATCAGGAACTCGGAAGTGACATCGCCCTGGTGCAGCCCTACGAGCTGCCCACGCAGGCGATGACGCCCGAAGGCGACGCCGCCGAGCAGCGGCTCATCACCGTGCTCGGGCCCGAGTGCTTCTACGACCACGAGCAGCACCGCAAGCCCACGCGAGTTCCGGACCTGTTGCGCGGGACTCGGTAGTTCCGGCCCTGCTTCGTGCCGGTGCGTTACAGCTCGTCCAGGATGACTGGAAGCAGCGCATGGTCGGTTCCTGCTCGATGGCATGCCTTGGGCAGTCCAGCAGGCGCCAACACCGCTGTTAACATACGTCCCGGAATCGCGGGAGGTTCGGAATGGCGGACTGTCGGCCCCGGCGAGCGACGGGCAGAGACCGGGTGGTGGCACTGGTGCTGGTGGCGCTGCTGCTGACGCCGGGCTGCCAGGGCTGGGGAGGAGAGCGACTGGGGCCGTGGCTGGACAGTGTGCCGTTGCGCTACCACTCCGCCTCGCCGCCGCCCTTCCCACGCGAGGAGGTGGAGGACGAAGGAGGCGGAGGCACGGTGGGCGGCGCGCAGTTGGGGCGCTTCATGGCCTTCGTGCGCGAGCGGCAGGGGGCCCTGCGCCGGCCCAAGGTCTCCGAGGCGGAGCGGCGCGTAGGAGAGCGGGCGCTGCTGGAGGTGCTGGGGTGGCTGCACGGGAAGACGGAGGCGCAGCTGTCGGGAGAGGAGCCGGAGGAGGTGTACCTGCGCTTCAAGGTGGAGCGGGTACTCCGCAACCGTGAGGCCGAGGCGCGGGACGGGGCGGTGGAGGAGAAGCTGGAGGAGTACTGGAGGTGGGCGCGGGGGAGAAGCGAGTGGCTGGCCGCGCGACACTTCCGGAAGGCCGGGCGCCAGTGGCTGGTGACGGAGAGCGCCGTCTTCGAGGGAGCGCAGGACGCGCTCACCTCGGCGGTGCTGGCCTGGGCGTACGGGCACACGCAGGACCCGGACTTCTTGAAGAAGAGTCCGCAGGAGGTGGCCGTCTACCTGCTGGTGAAGCGCAGCGCGCTGGCGACGGCGCTGGCGCAGGGCAACGCCTCGCCGCCGCAGCTGGAGTGGGTACCGGAGTACGTGGAGGAGGTGCCCGCGGACGAGGTGCTGCTGGAGCTGGCGGTGGGGTTGCTGCCTGGAGTGGGCGAGGGGGTGGACGTCGCCGGGGCGGTGGTGGGGCTGAGCCTCTTGGGGCGGGAGCTGACGGGGGAGGAGCGACTGCTGTGCGTGGCGGGGGCGGTACTGCCGGTGGTGAGCGGCGCGCTGCTGGCCAACGCGGTGGAGGTGGAGCGTGCGGCGCTGCTGACGGGACGCGGCCTGCAGGAGGCGCAGGTGGCGCAGCGGGTGGTGCAGCACCTGGCGCCGGAAGAGACAGCGCGGATGCAGCAACTGCTGAAGGCGGCGGGGCGGGGCGAGAAGGTGCCCGAGGAGGAGCTGAAGTGGTTGCGCGAGCTGGCGAAGCGGCTGAGAGGGCCGTTGGCGGAGGTGGCCCAGGCGGTGAAGGCGGGGGCGCGGGTGCCGCTGGTGGGCTCGCGCGCGACGGCGGAAGGAATGAGGCTGGTGCCGGGGAGTGCGGAGCACCTGGCGCAGGCGTGGGTGGACTACCAGTTCCGCCACCCGGGCAAGTACCCCCGCTTCAGCTACGCACCGGACGCGGCGTGGGAGCGGATGTACCGCACGGTGCTGAAGAACAAGGGGGAAGGTGGAGAGTTCGAGCAGAAGGTGCTCACGGCGAAGGGCTATGAGAAGAACACGGCCCTGCTGCTACCGCCGCCGGGCAGCCGAGCACAGGGCTTCGCTTCGGACTCGGTGGTGGGCAACCCGGAGGAGTTGGTGTGGGGCAAGCCCTACCGCTTCATCGAGGTGAAGGCCCGCGGGGAGATGGCGCTCACCGGCAACCTCAAGGCCATGCTGGACTACGTCCAAGTTCATGGTGGGCATGTCGAAGTATGGTTCCGGTCCGCGCGCCATCCAGCGGGAAGAACGCGATTGACGACGCCCTTGCAGGAAAGGTTCACGGCGCTCGAAGAGGTTGGTGGTGTCACCGTGCGATATTTCCCATGAGCGAGTCCATGGTTCCGCCTTCCATCACCACCCGCATCAACCTTCCCCCCGTACCTCCAACTTCATCGGAGGTCCGTGCGCTCCTGCGGCGCATCTTTGAGGATTACCGCTGGTTCCATCCCGTTCGCTATGACCGGTTCGGCCATGACGGGCGGCTGGATCCACGACGGATCGACTACGACGCACTCGTGGCGAGCTACGAGGAGAAGCGCTCCCTCATGGTTCTTGCCTGGACGGACCGGGATTTCATCAGTCTGTCTCCTACCAGACCTGGCGCTCCCCCTTTTGTAGGGCAGTTCGCCTGGTACACAGCTGCAAGTGAGGCCAATAAAACTGATTGGCAACGGTCTCATCTTCAGCAGGTCGTTGAACTCATGGGGCTTCTAGGCGCATCTCTGGCCCGGACCGGACTGGCCGATGATTTTCAGCGCAAAGGCCGCAGGGAGGTACCTTCTCCGGATGGCATCGGCTCCATCGAGACCTTCACCGTGCGCGACCCCAGCGAAGGACTCGCGGGACTCTACTGGCGCAACTTCTTCGGTCCGCCGTTCGTGCGCATGTTCGGAGACCGCCTCCGGTCCCTACCACCCGGTGCGTCTCAGGAGCTCGGCAGCGACATCGTCCTGGTGCAGCCCTACGAGCTGCCCACCCAGGCGATGACGCCCGAAGGCGACGCCGCCGAGCAGCGGCTCATCACGGTGCTCGGGCCCGAGTGCTTCTACGACCACGAGCAGCACCGCAAGCCCACGCGTGTTCCGGACCTCTCGACTGGCAGTCCGTAGGCTTCGGTCGAGCTCGACGGGCGGCAGTGCGCGGGTTCACAGGGAAGGAAACGTCACCGGGCTGATTGTGAGGGTGCGGTCGCCGCCGGCTTCCCGTAGCTCCAGGGCATGTGGGCCGTGAGCTTCGTGTGTCTCCGCGGCTGCCTCCACCGCGATGCGCACCTTGCGTGCACCTTCTTGGCCGGGCCCGGACTGCCAGGTCTGCACGATGCGCAACCGCTGCCCCTTCGGCCCGATGAGCGCTGCGCTCTCCATCGACCAGGGACGCTCGCTCGCGGAGAACGCCAGCTCCAGTTCCACCGCGACCCGAGCAGAGGTGCGAAAGCCCACTGCGGTGATATCAAGTTCGTGAGTCGTGCCCGTCACGCTCGGAGCCGTGAACCTGAGACTCGCGGCAGCAACGCCCTGTTCGTTCACCCATGCCGCCGCGATGGCGCCTGCCAGACCCTCGGGTCCCCGCGCCGCCCGGAGCCGCGAGTTCTCCTCTCGCAGTCGCTGAAGCTCCTGTTCCATCAGGGCCGGCTCGGAAACACGCCGCGAGTGGAGCACCTCGACCTGGGTATCCGCCCGATTACGGTCCACCACGAGGACGAAGCGCGCCTCGGCAGGAGTGGCACCCTCCGCGAAGCGCACGGTGAGCCGCAGCCGTTCTCCCTCGCGCACCGCCTCCGTGGGCAGCAGGGCCAGGGTGTCCTCGCTCACGGCCACCCGACTGAAGTGCTCCCTTCCCTCCAGCTCGACCTTGTCGCGCTCGAGGCGTGACTCGAAGATGAGGAGGGTGGCGGTCCCCGCCTGGATGGCAATCTCCAGGGGCTCATGCAGTGGCTCAGGGGCCAGCTCGATGCGCCGGAGCTGTGCCTGGACGGGAGCCGGGGCGGGCCTGGCCGCAGTGGAACCCAGGAGCACCGCGAGCAGCGAAACCAGAGGAGGCAGCCGGGAAGACACGTCGCAGGCCCCGTGGCTCACTGGAAGCGGTGGACGGCCCGGATATCGACGTTGTTGACGATGATGGCGTTCTGCGCGTCGCCTCCGGGCTCCCTCGGGAAGCCGCGCTGCCTCGAGTTCAACTCCCAGAGCTCGAAGCAGCCCGGATACCGCTCATTCTTGTAGCGGACCTGGGTGAAGCGGCCATAGACGCGCTGGGGCGTCACGTAGAGATACCCATCCACCTCCGCGCCGCTCGACAGGTCTCCCACGGTCCTGAGGGTATAGGCGATGGCCCGCCCCTCGCGGACGGTGATGGGCTCGCCGTCCCCAGTCCTGACGAACTCGCTCATGAGGGCCGCCCCGATGGGAATCCTCAATCGCTTCATCGCCGCCATCGACGCAGGCGGGCAGTCCTCGGGTGGCGGCAGCGGCTGCTCCATCAGCGGCGGCGTGCTCGCACAGCCGAGAGCGCCGCACATGGCCAGCGTCCGGGCCGCGGTGCCGGCACGGGCGCCGAGCGTGGGTGCCTTCTTCTCCGCCACCTGGGACTTGGAGGCGGTGTCGGTCTTCTTCACATTCACGGGAGCGGCTTCCTGGGATGACGCCGCCCGGGGGGCGACGGCCGCGGGGGTAGGCTCCGCCGGGGGCGGGACCGCGACCGGGACAGTGTGGAGGGCCTCCGCCGGGCTGGCCACTTTCTGACCGACTGCGGCGGTTGCCTCGGACCTCACCTGGGCGGTAGTGTTGCCCCATGCTCCCGCTGCCCGAGCCCCCAGCGCCACCAGGACCGCCACCATGGCGAGCCCTCCCGCCGCCACGAGCGCCCGCCGCCGGCCCGGGTATACCCGGCGCGCTCGCCCCTCCAGCAGGGCCTCCCTGGGCTTCGTGTAGGGAGTGGGTTTCGGAGGCGGGCGCAACCACCCCAGCACCTCCGCCCACAACCGCAGCAGCCGGGCTCGCACCACGGATGGCGGCCGGTGCTTGTGGGACGGCCACTCCGGACGGCGCACGCGGCGGGCGGGCACCGGGGCGCCTTCCCCGGTGGAGACCGGGGCCTCGTGCCACTCGAACAGGGGCGTCTCCCACGGCTCGCGCAGGCGCTCCTCGCGGGCCACGGTCAGCGCCTCGTGGAGCTCCGCGCCGGTCTCGAAGCGCTGGGCGGGGTCCTTCTCCAGCAGGCGCAGGATGAGGGCGCTGAGCGAGGGCGGGACGCGGGGATTCACCTCCGACGGCGCCGGAGGCTGCTGCGAGACGATGGCCGCGCACAGCACGTCCGGAGGCCACTCCGGAGCGAACGGGTAGTGGCCGGTGGCCGCGCGGTACAGGCACACGCCCAGGGAGTAGAGGTCGTCGGTGGGCTCGAAGGCGTAGCGGGCGTCGAGGCGGCGCCAGTGGCGCTGGTGGAACCGGACGGCCTCGGGGCTGCGCATGTGGAGGGTGCCCGGAGGCAGGGGCCCCAGCGTGAGGGTGGGCGCACCCAGGTAGTCGCCCGAGCCGAAGTCGATGAGCACCGGGTCGCCGTGGGGGCCGCGCATGAGGATGTGCTCGGGCTTGAGGTCGCGGTGCAGCACGCCCCCGGCGTGGATGGCATCCAGGATGAGGGACACGCGGCGCGCGGCGTCCGCCAGCTGCTGGAAGGAGGGGTTGTGGAGGTCTGCCCAGAGGTGGAGCGCGGGTCCGGGCACCCAGTCCATGACGAAGAAGAAGTGGCCGGTGACGATGTCCGGCCAGCGCCCGCAGGCGTGGACGGCCACCACGTGCGCGTGGACTGCCTTGTCCATGAGCAGCGTGAGCTCGCGCCGGGCGCGCGGCTCGTAGAGCTGCCGGGACAGCTTGAGCGCGAAGTAGCGGCCCGGGTGGTCCGTGGCCTCCACCTTGTAGACGGCGCCGTAGCCGCCCACCCCCAGCCGCTCGAGGAGGCGCCAGCAGCCGCCCACCACCGTGCCGGGGGGCAGCGTGTCCGGGTTCACCTGGGGAATGTCCGAGCTCATGGCCGTGGGAGGTCTCCTGACTTTCCCTCAACCTAGCAGGTTGAGCGGGATTGTGGGGACCTGGTGTGTTCTGTCGAAGATGGAGGACGTCCCCGGTGGAGTCGCCCGGGGAGGCGTCCAAGGGAGATTGTCGGATGAACGAGACCTGGTACGCGGGTGCTTACTGGCTGGGGAGGAGGGAATCCGCCGAGGCGTGTGCGCGGCGGGCGGAGACCTTCTTCCGCTCCGTGGGGCGGTGCGACCCTGCGTGGGCGCACTGGTGTGAGGCCGCCGAGTCCTTCGAGACGTCGCGGCTGCTGCCCTTTCAGCCGGACGCGGCGAACCTCGCGCGGATGTTCGGGCGGAAGGAGAACCAGGAGTCCGGGGACGGGGTGAGCCTGTGGGCGTGGGCGGGTGAGCGCCGGGACGAGGTGACGGGGGTGAGCCTGCGGTGTGGCTCGGCGTCGCAACAGACGTCGGCGGTGTGCCTGCTGAAGCCGCCGTCGCACGGGCCGGTGGCGGAGCGGGTGGTGAGCGCCAAGGTGATGAAGGAGGTGCTGCGCAGCATGGTGCTGGCGTGGGAGCCGGAGTGGGCGGTGGCCACGTCGGACAACCACCGGGACATGGTGTCCGGCCGGGCGCGGGCGGGCACCTTCGTCGGGTGGATGATGTACTTCTCCCGCCGCCGGGGCGAGGTGCCGCCGCTGCCGGAGCCGGTGCGGGTGGAGCCGGTGGAGGGACTGGGGACGCTGGTGGTGCTGACGCCGGACCGCTTCACGGCCACCAACCCCGAGCACGTGGAGCTGGCGGAGCACGTCCGCGAGGCGCTGCGGACCGCGAAGCTGCTCAATGCGCTCAGGCCGTGGAAGCCCCTGGTGTACGCGAGAGGGTAACTGGAGTCCGGAGACCTCGGCGGTCTGCGCCGGGGGGGGCGTGTGGGGCGCGCCCTCCTGGTGCGCGTTCCCGTCAACGGTACTGGGCAGCGCGAGCCCGCTCATCCTGTGGACGCGGACACGGGCCATTGCGGATGATTCGACCCATGCTCGCCCTGCAACGCTGGCTGCTTCCGGACGAGGCCGCCGCATACCTTCGCCCGTACGAGGCCTTCAAAGGCACCGGCGCCCGTATCGGCATGGATGTCGATGCCGCCGTGCTCTCCTACGGCTTCTCCAACAGCGGCGCCGGCCTGTTCCAGGGCGGGCGGGTCCCGTCGCTCAGCCTGGAGAACAGCCGGGGCTCGACCTTCATCGATGGCGACCTGCTCGTCGATGGCTGGCTGGAGAACCCCGGCGGGCTCGTCTTCGTGCGCGGCAACCTCATCGCGCAGACGCTCTACACCCACGGCTACCTCATCGTGCTCGGGGAGCTTCGCGTCCGGCGCCTGCTCGGCGAGGACGAGCCGCACGGCACCTACGTCTTCGGCGACGCCCACGTGGAGAGCGCCGTCTTCTCCCACAACCACCACTTCGACGTCTGGGGGACGGCCTCGCTCGCCGAAGAGGTCCATGACGAAGTGAATGGGCGCAAGGCGCTGCGGCAACGGCTCGTGGACTGGGGCGTGCTCTCCGACCCGACGCAGGATGCCTACCTCGACGAGGCCCAGCGCGGCCTGCGCACCCTGGCGGAGCAGTGGGGCCCCCTGCCCGAGGCCTGGGCGGCGCGGCGGTACACCCCGAAGCCCGAGGCGCTCCGGCCCGCCGAGCCGCCCGCGCCTCCCCGGCCGGACGTCGTCATCGAGCTGGAGCGCTGGCTCAAGACTCCCGGGCTGACACAGCGGCAGCAGGTCGAGGAGCTGCGCGCCCGCTGGCTCCCCCGGCTGACGGAGGCGGGAGCCCGCGCCGAGGCGCGACGCCTCATCCGCAAGGGCATCAGCTCCAAGAAGCTCGCTGCGGAGCGGGATGCCCTGCTCCTCGCGCTCGAATAGCCGGCCAGGAAGGCCCCCCACCAGGCGGACAGCCGGGGCCCCTCCGGTGTCCCCAGGCGACGCCCGCCCGGCCCGCCTCCGGAAAGAACGCGTGCACGGGTGCGTGTCTATGGGTATAGACAGGCCCTCATGTGTCCCATGGTGAAGACAGAAGACCTCATTGACGCCCAGGGCGTGGCCGGGCTGCTGCGCCTGAGCCATGCCAACAGCGTCAGCACCTACCTGCGCCGGTACCCGGACATGCCGCGGCCCGTGCTGGACCTGGGGACCGGACGCCCCCGGCTGTGGCTCCGTCCCCAGGTGGTGCGCTGGTTGCGCGCCCGTCAATCCGAGCAGCTCAGTAGTGTTGGAGGTGAATCATGACCACCGCAGTCCCTCGCACGGCCCCCGCCGTCCTGCCCGGCCCCAATGACACGTGCTGGTGTGGCAGCGGCTCCAAGTACAAGAAGTGCCACCGCGGCGCCGACGCCGTCGAGGCCCGCAAGAAGGGCCCCGAGGTGGCCCGCCGTGGCGTCCGCCCGGGCATCATCAGCCCCCGCCGCGACGTGCCCCTCCACATCCCCCGCCCGGACTACGCGTCGTCAGGCCGGCCCTCGCGCCGGGCTCCGGCCTCCGAAATCAACTCGCCGGACGTCATCGCCCGCATGCGCCGCGCCTGCAAGGCCGCCGCGGAGGTCCTCCAGGAGGTCTCCGCCCACGTGCGCCCGGGCATCACCACCGACGAGCTGGATGCCCTCACCCACGAGGCGTACATCAAGCGTGGCGGCTACCCGAGCACCCTCAACTACCACGGCTTCCCCAAGTCGCTGTGCACCTCCGTCAACGAGGTCGTCTGTCACGGCATCCCCGACAGCCGCGCGCTGGAGGATGGCGACATCGTCAACCTGGACATCACCATCTACCTGGATGGCGTCCATGGTGACTGCTCGGCCACCTACTTCGTCGGCAACGTGGACGCGGAGAGCCAGCGGTTGGTGAAGGTGACGCGCGAGTGCCTGGAGGTCGGCATCGCCGCCGTGAAGCCCGGCCGCCCCATCAGCGACATCGGCCGCGCCATCGAGGACCACGCCACCAGGAATGGCATGAGCGTGGTGCGCGCCTACTGCGGCCACGGCATCGGCGAGACGTTCCACACGTCCCTCCAGATTCCCCACTATTACGAGCCCGACTCCAACACCATCATGGAGCCCGGGATGATCTTCACCGTGGAGCCGATGATCAACCTGGGCGGCTGGGGCAGCCGCACCTGGGATGACGGGTGGACCGCCGTCACCGCCGACGGCAGCCGCAGCGCCCAGTTCGAGCACACCCTCCTCGTCACCGAGAAGGGCGCCGAGATTCTCACGGTGGCCTGACGGCGGGCGCCTCGGGCGCGGGCAGTCGCTGGATGCGGCTGCGCGCGCTCGCCAGGACGCAGCCCACCACGAGCAGCGCGGCACCCAGTGTGCCGCGCCCCACCTGCTCGCCGAGCAGCAGCACGGACCAGCCCAGCGAGAGCAGCGGCTGGAGCAGTTGGAGCTGGCTCACCCGCGCTACACCCGCCAGGGCCAGCGCCCGGTACCACGCGAGGCAGCCCAGGAACATGCTCACGCCCGACAGGTAGGCGAGGGCGGCCCACGCGCGGGGGCTGGCGTCCAGGACGCGCGCGTCGGCGCTCAGCACCACCACGGGCAGCAGCACGGGCGCGGACAGCACCAGGGCCCAGCTCAAGACGCGCCAGCCTCCGAGCTCCCGGGACAGGCTTCCGCCCTCGGCATAGGCCATCGCGCCGACCACCACCGCGAGCAGCACCAGCCCGTCTCCCGCCGTGGGGCGCCCCGCGCCCTGCGCCACCGCGAAGGCCAGCACGGCCACGAGGCCCGCGGCGCTGGCCAGCCAGAATGCTCCGGAGGGCCGCTCCCTCGCTCGGAACACGGCCGCCACGGCTGTCGCCGCGGGCAGCAGGCCCACCAGCACCGCGCTATGTGCCGCCGGCATGTCTCGCAGCGCCAGCGCGGAGAGCAGGGGGTAGCCCACCACCAGTCCTCCCGCCACTACCGCCAGCCGGGGCCAGTGCCTCCGCTCCGGGAGTCGCTCGCGACGGAAGGCGAGCAGCGCCCCCGCCAACACCGCCGCCACCACCGCTCGCCCGAGCCCTGTCACGACGCTGCCCAGCTCCGGCACCGCGACCTTCGTCACCGGCAGTGTCAGGCTGAAGGCCAGCACTCCCAGCGCGCCGAGCAGAAGGCCCTCGCGAGTCTTCGCCTGTTCCGTCGTGGCGCGGGTGGGCGCTTCCTCGGCGCGGCCTGGGCATGACAGTTCGAGCGTACCTGGCGTTTCCGTCGTGGCGCGGGTGGCCACTTCTTCGGTTCTGCCCGTCCACGACATCCCCTGCGTCCTCGGCTGTTCCACCCTGGCGGGGCCTGATGCTTCCTCGGCGCCGCCCGCCCACGACATCCTTTGCGTCCCTGGCCGTGCTGTCATGACGCGCGCAGCTCATTCGCGACGCGCGCCCGGGACGGCCCGCTCGCGAGGCGGAAGCTCGCGGGGCGCAGCGCCTGCACCACCACGCGGCCGGGAACCTCCAGCCGTACCGTCTGCCCGGGATTCAGCACGTAGTCCCGCGAGTCGCCCTCGCGCGTGAGCCAGAGCAGGCCCTCGCCGCAGGTGAGAGTCAGGGACTCGTCGGCCTGCGTGCGCACGCTCCACGTGGCACCCCGCTCCAGCGACACCGGCCCCGCGGTGTAGCTCCGTTGCACGCCAGGCCTCAGGCGCTCCGCCAGGGCCCGCAGCCAGTGATGAAAAGGGAAGGTGAGTGTCACCGCCATCGCCGCATCCTCCTGGCCGCCAACATGCGCCCGGCGGAAGAAACGGAACAGATGCAGCGATTGGGGATTGTGACCGGTACAGTCCCGGGTTGTCGAACTGTACCGGTCCACGGCGCGGGGAGGTGTATCTGGGCAGCGGGCCGGGAGCCGGGTACCGATGATGGCTGGGACGTGACGCACCCCGGGAGGACACATGGGCGCGCTGGCACAGAGACCGAAGCTGTACGAGCAGGTGGCCGAGCGGCTGGGAGACGCCATCGCCGCGGGCACGTTGCGGGCGGGAGACCGGCTGCCGTCGGTGAGGCAGCTCAGCCTTCGCGAGCGGGTGAGCATCTCCACCGTGCTCCAGGCGTACCTGCACCTGGAAGCCGTGGGCCTCATCGAGACGCGCCCGCAGTCCGGCCACTATGTGCGCCGCCGCGAGCGCCCCCGCCTCGCCGAGCCCCAGGTGTCCCGCCCCGCCATCAGCGCCACGCCCGTCACCATCAGCGCGCTCGTCTCCCGCGTGTACCGCGCGGGGAGGGACCCCAGGCTGGTGCAGCTGGGCGCCGCCTGGCCCGCGCCGGAGCTGCTGCCCACGCGCCGGCTGTACCGCGAGCTGAATGCCCTCACCCGCGAGGCGGGGGACGCCGGCGCGCTCTACGACATCCCTCCCGGCTGCCTGGAGCTGCGCCAGCAGCTCGCCCGCCGCTCGCTGGACTGGGGCTGCGCGCTGTCGCCCGACGACTTCATCACCACCTGCGGCGCATCCGAGGCCGTCCACCTGTGCCTGCTCGCGGTGGCGCGCACCGGTGACACCATCGCCATCGAGTCACCCGCGTACTACGGCACGCTCCAGGCCATCGAGTCGCTGGGCCTGCGCGCGCTGGAGATTCCCAGCAGCCCCCGGGACGGCATGGAGCTGGACGCCCTGCAGGCCGCGCTGGAGCGGCGGCGCGTGGCCGCGGTGCTGGTGGTGCCCAGCTTCAGCAACCCGGTGGGAAGCTGCATGCCGGAGGCGAACCGCCAGCGGCTGGTGGCCATGCTGGCCGAGCGAGACATCCCCCTCATCGAGGACGACATCTACGGCGACCTGCACTTCGCCCCGGAGCGCCCGCGCACGTGCAAGTCGTTCGACACGACGGGCACCGTGATGCTGTGCGGCTCGTTCTCCAAGACGCTCGCCCCCGGCTTCCGCGTGGGCTACGTCGCCCCGGGCCGCTTCCGCGAGCGCGTGGAGCTGCTCAAGTTCTCCCATACCGTGGCCACCGCCACGCTGCCGCAGCTGGCGATTGCGCGCTTCCTCCAGGAGGGCGGCTATGACAGGCACCTGCGCATCCTGCGCCGCAAGCTCGCCGCCCAGGTGGAGCGCATGGTCGAGGCAGTGGCGGAGTACTTCCCGGCGAACACGCGCGCGGCCCGCCCCGCTGGCAGCTCGCTGCTGTGGGTGGAGCTGCCTTCCCAGGTGGATGCGCTGGCGCTGCACGCGAAGGCGCTGGAGGCGGGCATCAGCATCGCCCCCGGGCCCATCTTCTCCGCCCGGCCGGACTCGTACCGGCACTTCATCCGGCTCAACTGCGGCCATCCGTGGACGCCCCGCATCGAGGGTGCCATGGGCACCCTGGGGAGCCTCGCGCGCAGCCTGGCGTGAGGTCCGCGCGCGCCTGGGCGGACCTGCCCCGGGGCCTCCGCCATGAAAGGATGGCCGCCCATGTACAGCCGTCTTCCCCGTGCCGCGCTCCAGCCCTTCGTGAAGACGCTCTGGGCGACGTGCGCGGGCCCCTCCGTGCCCGGGACCTCCGGGCTGCGCGAGCGCGTCCTCCCCACGGGCGCGGTGCACCTCGTCATCCGGCTCTCGGGCTCCCCGCTCAGGTTGTACGACACTCCGTCGTCCGAGGACGGAAGGGTGCTCGGGCATGCCGTCGTCGGCGGACCGCGCACGGGCTTCTACGTCCGGGACGTCTCGAGCCCGGCGGAGTCCGTGGGCGCCTTGCTGTACCCGGGGGCCGCGCCCCTGCTGCTCGGCGTTCCGGCCGAGGCGCTCGCCGAGCGCCACACGCCGCTCGACGCGCTCTGGGGAGGCTTTGCCTCCGAGCTCACCGAGCGGCTGCATGAGGCGCAGACACCCGAGGCGCGCCTTTCGACCTTCGAGTCCCTGCTGCTCTCCCGGTTGCGGGGCGAGGCACGGATTGCTCCCGTGCTGTCATTCTCGCTGGGGCGCCTCGCCTCCGGCGTGGAGGTCGGACGCGTGGTCGACCAGACGGGCTACAGCCACCGGCACTTCATTGCCCTGTTCCGCGAGGCGGTCGGAATGGCACCGAAGCAGTATGCGCGCGTAGTCCGCTTCGGGGCAGCGCTCGAGCGGCTGGCGGCCAGGGGGGCTCCCCGTCCGGGCGACGTCGCGGCGGACGCCGGCTACAGCGACCAGGCGCACTTCCACCGCGACTTCCGCGCGTTCACCGGCCTGTCCCCCGGCGAGTACCAGGCGGCCGCTCCGCTGAAGGCCCACCACGTCCCCATCAGGTCAAATTCGTTCAAGACGCTGTCGCCGCGCGCGGGCACATTCCCCCGCGAATGACCACCGGAAGGGAGTCCACCATGAATATCCACGAGGTGTTCGCATACCTGCGCGTGAAGGGGGCGGACCGGGCGATTGCGTTCTACAAGCAGTCCTTCGGCGCGACCGAGAAGCTCCGGCTCACCGAGCCGGGCGGGCGCATCGGCCACGTCGAGCTGGAGCTCGGCGGGACGACGGTGATGCTGTCGGAGGAGTTCCCGGAGCTGGGCATCCTCGGGCCGCAGTCGATTGGCGGCACGTCGGTGACCATCCACCTCCATGTCGACGACGCCGACGCGGCCATCCAGCGCGCCGCCGCCGCGGGGGCCACCATCGTCCGTCCACCAACGGACGCCTTCTACGGGGAGCGCTCGGGGACCGTGCGGGACCCGTTCGGACACGAGTGGAGCATCGGCCACTCCATCGAGGACGTCACACCCGAGGAGATGCAGCGCCGGTACAACCAACTGTTCGCTACGCGCTGATTCCGCCCGGTAAGCAGGGAGTCAGGGGCTGGCAGCATGGGCCAACATGTTTCCCGCCGCCGGTGTACCCTGGGGAGCCCCCCGCCGCTGGAGGGCTCCGCCGAAGAGCGTCACCGCGACGACCCTGTCGCGAGCGCGGACGGCTCCACCCCAAGGCGACCCCATGACAGCCACTGCCACTCCGTCCCTCTTCACCCTGGAGGGGCAGCCCACCTGGGGCCGTGCCACCCTCCTGGACGAGAAGGACGGCAAGCTCGTCCTCTTCTTCGAGCACGGGGGCCGGCGCGTCTTCGTCAAATCCCAGGTGAAGGGGCTCCAGGCCGTCCAGCTCAGTGACGACGAGGCCCGGGCGGTGAATGCCCGGCTGCGCGGCAAGCACCCGCAGGGAGGCGCGGCCCGGAAGTCCGCCAAGGCCGCGCGTCCGCTCGCCGCCGTGTACCCCTCCTTCGATGCCCAGGTCCGCTGGTTCGAGACCTTCTTCCCTGGCGGCTTCGCGGGGGAGAAGTTCGTCGCCGAGGAGCGCGGCGCTCCCGAGGTCAAGGGCAAGAAGGGGTACAAGACCGCCGCCATCAAGCTCGCCCAGGAGCAGCTGTCGCCCGAGCGGCTGGCCAGCGCCACGCCGGAGGAGACGTACGCGGTCGCCAAGAAGCTGCTGGCGTTCACCAACCTCGTCTTCCCCATCGAGGGCCCCGTTCCCTTCGCCACCATGAAGGAGGAGGACCGGGCCGGGTTCGTCACGGCGCTGGGCGAGCTGCTGCACGGTGAGGGCCCGCATGGGCCGCGCTTCGAGAAGTTCGCGGACTCGGTCCGCATCTCGGACGCGGCGGGCAATGCCCGCAAGGTCTCCTGGCCCCTGGCCACGCTGCTGCAGGCGCTGTACGCCCCCACGCAGCACACGTTCGTGAAGCCCACCGTCTTCGAGCAGCAGGCGCTCATCCTGAACCTCACGGCGGACAAGCACGGGCGCGTCACCAGCGCCGTCTACGAGGGCTTCCTGGACGTGGCGCGCAAGACGTCGGAGCGACTGGTGGCCGCGGGGCACGTGCCGCGCGACTTGATGGACGTCTACTCCTTCATCTGGCGCTCCCACAAAGAGAAGCCCGCGGCGTAGGCGGCCCGCCACACCCGCCTGCCGAGCCAGGCGCCGAGGATGCAGAGCGCGAGGGCCACGAGCACCTTCGCCAGCTCCACGGCGCCGGACGCCAGCGCATGGGCAGCGCCCGCCCCGAAGCCCGCGGCGGACAGCCAGACCGCGATGCAGAGCGGGCACTTGGGCAGGAGCGCGAGCACGGGCAGGAGCACGATGCCCGTGATGATGCGCGAGGCGCGGCGTGAGAGGAGCGGAGTGTGCATGAGCGTCTCATAGCCACCGCCACTCCGCGCGGGGAGTAACAAGCGCGGCGCGAATCCGTGAGGCGGAGCTAGCCTCCCGGCATGGACTCCCTGATATCCGCGGCCGCGCGGGCGCTCTCCGTGGGAGACGTGCTCGGTGCCTTGAGGCACGTCGCCCTTCGCGACGATGCCCCGGCGCTCGCGTTGCGTGGCATCGCCATGGCCCAGCTGGGCGAGCATGGGAAGGCTCGCGAGCTCCTGCGGCGGGCCGCGCGTGCCTTCGGCGCGAGTGAAGAGCTCGCACGCGCTCGCTGCAAGGTGGCCGAGGCGGAGGTGGCGCTCGCGACGCGCGACCTGACCTGGTCACCGCGCGCACTGGACTCGGCGCTCCTGACGCTCGAGGCCCGGGGAGACGGGGTCAACGCACTGCACGCCCGGTTGGTCGCCATCCGTCGCCTGCTGCTGCTCGGCCGCATCGGCGAGGCCGCTGATGCGCTCGCGCGCCTCGACACGCGCGGCGTGCCACCGCCGCTGGTGACCATTGCCGAGCTCGCCAATGCGGAGGTCGCCCTGCGGTCGATTCGGACGCGCCCCGCACGCGCAGCCCTGGAGCGGGCTCACGAGGCCGCGCGACGGGCGCGCGTCCCCGCGCTGATGGCCGAGGTGGAGCAGGCCCGCACCGTGCTGGAGCGGCCCGCCGCCAGGCGGCTTCGCGCGGGCGCCGAGCAGCAGCTGCTGCTCGAAGAGGTGGAGGCCGTGCTTGCGTCGGGCGAGCTCGTCATCGACGCCTGCCGCCGCGAGCTGCGAAGCGGAGCGCAGGTCGTGTCCCTGGCCAGGAGGCCGGTGCTCTTCGCGCTGGCACGGGCGCTGGGCGAAGGCGGGCCGGACGGCGTGGACCGCGAGCTCCTGATTGCCCGCGCCTTCGGCGTGCGCCGGGTGAACGAGTCCCATCGGGCCCGCCTGCGGGTGGAGATTGGCCGCCTGCGCGCGGTGCTCGCGCCCCTGGCCCGGGTCGAAGCGACCAAGACGGGCTTCGCGCTCACGCCGAATCCCCCGGCGCCCGTCACCGTGCTCCTGCCTCCCATCGACGGAGACTCGGCGGCGCTGCTGGCGCTGCTCTCCGACGGCGAGGCCTGGTCGACGTCGGCGCTCGCACTCGCACTGGGTGACAGCCAGCGTACCGTCCAGCGGGCGCTCGCTGAGCTCGAAGCGTCGGGGCGGGTGCGCTCGCTGGGGCAGGCCCGGGCACGGCGCTGGCTTTCGCCTCCGCTCGCGGGATTCACGACGACCTTGTTACTCCCCGCGTCCGCGCCCGGTGGGTACTGATTGGACGTGGATGGAGCGACGAATCCCCGGTGAAGGAGCCACGGCATGACCCAACCCCAGACCAAGACAGCGAAGCCGAAAGGTCCGCCACGCGTGCGGGCCGCGGAGGTCGTCAGGGAGTATGGCCCGTTCGCGGGCGTCGAGAAGGTGCACGGTGTCACGCACGATGGCCACCGCGTCTGGGCCGCCACCGGCGCGAAGCTCATCGCCTTCGACCCCGAGAGCGGCGAGACGGTGCGGACGCTGGACGTCGCGGGGGATGCAGGGACCGCCTTCGACGGCAAGCACCTGTTCCAGATCGCGGAGGCGCGCATCGACAAGATCGACCTGGAGACGGGGAAGGTCGTCGCTTCGATTCCCGCACCCGGCCAGGGCCGTGACACCGGACTCGCCTGGGCCGAGGGCTCGCTCTGGGTGGGCCAGTACCGCGACCGGAAGATTCATCAAATCGACCCGGAGACTGGCGCCATCCTGCGCACCATCGAATCCAACCGCTTCGTGACGGGCGTGACGTGGGTCGACGGCGAGCTCTGGCACGGCACCTGGGAAGACGGCGCGAGCGACCTCCGCCGCATCGACCCGGGCTCGGGCGCGGTGCTCGAGCGGCTCGAGATGCCTCAGGGCACCGGGGTGAGCGGGCTCGAGTCGGACGGTGGAGAGCTTTTCTTTTGCGGTGGCGGGCCCGCGGGACGGGTGCGCGCCGTGCGGCGACCGAAGGGAGAGGGACCATGAACAACCACAAAGTCGTATCGAGGGAAGAGTGGCTGGAGGCGCGCAAGCGCCTGCTGGCCCGGGAAAGGGAGCTCACGCACCTGAAGGACCAGCTCAGCCAGCAGCGGCGTGAGCTGCCCTGGGTGCGGGTGGACAAGAAGTACGTCTTCCAGGGGCCCGACGGTGAGGAGACGCTGTCCCAGCTCTTCGCGGGGCGCAGCCAGCTCCTCGTCTACCACTTCATGTTCGCTCCGGAGTGGGAGGCCGGGTGCAAGAGCTGCTCGTTCTGGGCGGACAACTTCAACGGCTTCGTTCCGCACCTGGCGCACCGCGACGTGACGATGCTCGCGATTTCGCGCGCGCCGCTCCCGAAGCTCCAGGCCTACCAGCGCCGCATGGGCTGGAGCTTCAAGTGGGTGTCCTCCGGAGGGAGCGACTTCAACTTCGACTACGGCGTCTCGTTCAAGCCCGAGGAGCTTGCCCGGCATCGGGCCAGCTACAACTACGGGCCGTTCGAGGAAAACAATACGGACATGCCGGGAGTCAGCACGTTCTACAAGGACGCCGACGGTCAGGTGTTCCACGCGTACTCCAGCTACGCGCGGGGCATCGACAGCCTGAACGCGGCCTACCAGTACCTGGACCTCGTCCCGAAGGGGCGTGACGAGCAGGGGCTCGCGCACCCCATGGCATGGCTCCGGCGCCGGGACGAGTACGCCTGAGCAGCCGCCTGCCCGGCCGGGCTGATGCCGTCCCGCTTCAGCCCGGCCCACGCCCTCCTCGCGAGGGCTGGACGCAGGCCTCGCGTCCCGCTGAGCCCGGGCTGCGTTCCCTTGGGACGCGAGACGCGCGGGTGAGGCCAGGCGGGCCCTCTGGCGGAGAGCGACGCGCGGGCTGGCATGCCTCCCGCAGTGACGCCGCGCCGGAGTCTCGATGCCCGCCCGCGTCACAGCCGCACACAGTCCGATACCCGTTCCCCGCGACTGTGGCTCGCCACGGTTGGAAGCAGCCATCCGCCAGGTGGGCCTGCCTGGAGGGCGCTGTCGGGGACGTGTGTCACGCTGTCACTCGGACAACGTGTTCGGCTTCCCCTCCGTGGGTGAGGCCGACAGGGGGGAGTGTCCATGTCGCTGAAGCTGACGGGAGTATCCGGCGTGCTGCTGCTCGTCCTCGGCTCGGCCGCGGGCGGCGCGTACCTCTTCCACCGCTATAGCAATGCGGACTGGGAGCGCCGGGAGGCGGAGTACCAGCGCCAGCTCCAGGGGCACCTCACCGCGCGCGAGAAGGAAATCGAGGCGCTGAACACGCAGCTGGGCACCGCGCGCTCTCAGCTCGTCACGCAGGATGACCTCGACAAGAAGTACGCCGCGCTGCTCACGTCGCGGGACGCGGACTTCGAGAAGTTCCGCCGCGAGCATGACCTCGCGCTGAAGAGCATCTCCAACTCCCTCTTCTCGCTGAAGCAGCGCGCCGAGGATGGGATGGAGGAGGCGCACGTGGTGGGCCCGGCTCCAGCGGCGCCCGGCGGCACCCCGGCGCCCGACGCGAAGCCCGTCATCGCCTACGCGTTCGCGGACAAGCAGGGCCGCGTCCACCTCACCGACCCGGACATCTGGGTGCAGGGCGATGAGGACCTGGAGATGCAGCAGTACTTCCGCGTGAAGGGCACCGTCGTGCAGCAGACCGACGGTTCGCTGATGGCCGAGCGCATCCAGCTGGTGGAGGTGTTTCAAGAGGGAAGCGAGTACCGCGAGCTGGCCGAGGCCCGGCTGGTGGACGCGAACTTCACCTACTCGAACGCGCCGCAAGAGGGGCCGCCGAGCCGGTGGGTGAAGTGGGGCCCGGGGTGGATGGCCACCGTGGGCACCTCGTTCCGCTCGGAGCGCGTGCTGCGCTTCGGCGCCTCGGCGAGCGTGGTGCGGCTGGGCGACGTGGGCCTCGCGGGCGGCATGTCCTCCGACTTCGACTCCCTCGAGGGCAGCGGCGGCGACGCCTTCGTCACCTACACGCCGTCCTACAAGGGCCGCCAGCTCGGCGTGGCCCTGGGCGGCGGAGTCCACCTTCCCCTGGGAGGCACGCAGCGCGTGCGCCCCAACCTCACCCTCAACTTCATCGTCTACTGAAGGAGCGCGGCAATGTCCCCCAGACACCCCCTCGTGAATCCCCTGAGCTGGCTGAGCACCCTGGCCCTCGTGGCCTGTTCCTCCCCGAGCATTCCCGCGGCTCCAGCTCCCACGCTGGAGGCGAAGGCCCCCGAGGCCGTTGCCGCCGCGCCCGCCGCGCCTGTCGCAGCCGCGCACCCGGCGGAGGCCGCGAAGGGGCAGGAGGCGAAGGCCTGGCTGCAGGGCGTCGACGTCTCCCACTACCAGCCCACCGTGAAGTGGGAGGCCCTCACCTCCGCGACCGCGTTCGTCTTCGTGAAGGCGACGGAGTCCACGGGCTCGGTGGACCCGCGCTTCACGACGCACTGGAGCGGGGCGAAGAAGGCGGGGCTGCCTCGCGGCGCCTACCACTTCTTCCACCCCAAGGAGGACGTGGACAAGCAGGTGGCCAACTTCACCAAGCACCTGAAGCCGGACTCCGGTGAGCTTCCGCCCGTGGTGGACGTGGAGCAGTTCAAGACGGAGTACGCGGGCTTCACCTGCGAGCAGCTCGCGGGGATGCTCCAGCGCTTCTCGCAGGGCGTGGAGAAGGAGCTCGGCCGCAAGCCGATGATCTACACGAACCACGTGACGTGGAGCGGCAGCTTCTGCGACCACCCCTACTTCGAGGACCACCCGCTCTGGCTCGCCGCGTACACGCAGCAGGCCGAGCCCAAGCTCCCCAAGGGCTGGAAGCGCTGGCACTTCTGGCAGTACACGGAGAGCGGCAAGGTGGCCGGCATCGACGGACAGGTCGACCAGAGCTACTTCAACGGCACCTCGGACGAGCTGAAGGCCCTCCTCGCCACGAAGTAGGCGCGGCTCACACTTCACATCCAGGCCTCATCCGACGAAAAGCCGCAACTGGTCTGCTCCTGCCTCCGAAAACCCGTCCGGCGCCGAGAGGCCAACAAGGAGCAGACCCTGATGAGGCGTTCTACCGAGAAGCACCTCCTGCTGTTGCTGGGAGCCGTCGTGCTCCAGCTGGCGTGTGGTCCCCAGCCCGTCGGTGGGGAAGATGGGGTGGACGAGCGCGACACGATCGACACCGTCGAGTCGGCCCTCACGGCTCCGACGATGGTGGAGGCCGTGCCTGGGGATTCCAGGGTGACGCTCCGCTGGAGCTCGGCCACCGCGGGCACCGAGCAATACCAGGTGCGCTTCCGCGTGGCCGACGGAACCTGGAGCTACCGCAGCGCGGGCTCCAACACCACGTACGTGGTGACGGGGCTGACCAACGGCACGCGCTACGAGTTCCGCGTGCGCATCAAGGGCGCCACGGTGGAGACGACCTCCACGTACTCGAACGGGCTGTACGCGACGCCCACGGCTGACGAGTGCACGGGCACCGCCGTGCGCCACATCTCCGTCACTGGCGCGGGGACGAAGGACGGGCTCACCGCGCAGAACGCGGGGACGATGGCGAACCTGAACGCCTTCATCACGGCGGTGGGCCCGGGCGGGCAGGTGTGCATCCACGGCGGCACGTACGGCACGGGCTACACCGTCTCCGCCGGCGGCGCGGACGGCGCGCCCGTCACCCTCAAGGGCATCCTGGGCCGGCCGGTGTTCCAGTCCACCTTCGAAGCCTCCACGCGCGCGAAGTCGGGGGCGGTGGCGTTCCAGGTGCGGGCCAGCAACGTGGTCTTCCACAACCTGGAGTTCCGCCATGTCGGCACGTGCTTCGCGTTCCGCGCCGTGGCGCCCGTCTCGCACGTCACGCTCAGCCAGTTCCGGGCGGAGAACCTCGCCACGTGCGTGGACGTCGAGCGCTCCACCACCGCGTCAGTGACAGACCTCACGGTGCGCGGCGCGATGATTCTCCAGTTCACGCGCGGCGGCATCTTCCTTGCGTCGAACACGAATGGCGTGCTCATCGAGGACACGTACATCGACATGCAGCCCCAGCTGATTGGCGGGCAGGGCAGCGACTACCCGGTGGGCATTGCCTTCTACGACACCGCGCGCAACGTGGTGGTCCGCAGGGCGACCGTGCTCAACGTCATCGGCAAGCAGACCGACTACACCCAGGGGGACGGCATCGACGGTGAGAGCACGGCGAGCGACGTGCTCGTCGAGGACAGCTACTTCCGGGGCTCGGAGGATGGCTGCATCGACACCAAGGTGCGCAACATGCTCATCCGCAACACCGTCGCCGCCGAGTGCAAGCGCAACTACCGCCTGTGGAACTCGGCGACGCCGGGCCCGCGCGTCGAGTCCGTCACCAGCTACCAGCCCCGGGACGCCCACTTCTTCATGCGCTCGGGGGTGACGACGGCGGTGGGCATCGCCGTCCACTCCAGCAACGCGGCGCGGCTCGTGGCCTATGACTGCGATACCCAGTGCACCTTCAACGTCCAGGGTGTCAGCGGCACGCTGGCCGACGCGAGCCGGCTGAATGCGACGGGGGCGGTGACGGGCAACACCCTGGTCTACGGGCAGGCGGTCACCATTCCCCCGGTGCCCAACCCGACCCCCTTCACCCCGTAGTGCAGGGGCGGGCGCCAATGATTCCGGGGACTTGTCGGAGCGCCGGAGAAAATCTCCGGCGTGTCGATCTCCCGGATTCCCGTTCGTCGTAGCTACAGAAGCCGGGGCCGCACCAGTTCGCTGGCCCCGGCGCCAACCACCTGTAGGAACCACGAAGGGGAGTACGCCATGGGAACGGGAACGACGCTGAACGTGGATGTCGCCGGAGCAGGCCAGGGCTCGAAGTCGCTGGCCCGCCACCTTCCGACCGCCGCGCGCTTCCTGATGGGGTTGATGTTCTTCGTCTTCGGGCTGAACGGCTTCCTGAACTTCATCCCTCCGCCGACGGAGCCCATGCCGGAGGCCTCCATGGCGTTCAGCATCGCGCTGATGAAGACGGGCTACATGATGCCGCTCATCAAGGGCACCGAGGTGCTGGCGGGCGTGCTGCTGCTGGCCAACCGCTTCGTGCCGCTGGCGCTGGCACTGCTCGCGCCCGTCATCGTCAACATCGTCGCGTTCCACCTCTTCCTGGCGCCGATGGGCATGGTGATGACCTTCGTCGTCCTGGCCCTGGAGCTCTACCTCGCCTGGGTGTACCGGGACGCGTTCCGCCCGATGCTGGCCCTGCGCGCGACGCCTGGGTCGAAGTAGGCCCCTACTCGGGGCGCATGCCGAAGAGCGTCAGTCGCTCGTCCGGCGCGAGCCCCACGAGGAGCTGGAAGTTCCGGGGGCCGAACGCCACCCGGTACGTGTAGAGGCGGTCATCGCCCAGCGGGGTCCGCTCGAGCAGCACCAGCGGTCCGGTGGGCCCCAGCTCGCGCAGCTGCGTCTGGTACAGCTTCGCGCGCTCCGGAAAGAACCCCGCGCGGAGGTAGGCGAAGTCCGCCGGCGCGAGCTTCCCCTCCCGGGTCTTCTCCAGCAGCGCCGCGATGTGCGCGGTGACCTGGGGCTCCTTGTCCTCGATGGGCTTGAGCTCCGGCCGGGCGAGCGCGGGGTTCAGGAGGGCCACGAGGCCCTCCACGAACCGCGTGGGGTTCGCCGCCGAGGAGTTGGTCAGCACGACGATGGAGATGCCGTCTCCCACGAAGCGGGAGAAGGCGCTCCTGAAGCCCTGCCACGCACCGCCGTGCTGGTGCAGCGGCTTCCCGGCCCGCTCCAGCAGCTGCCAGCCAAAGCCATACGGATAGGTGGCGCCGCTGGTGAGCGTCGCGGGGGTGAGGATCTCCTTCCAGCTCTCCGGCTTCAGGATGGCCCCCTTCTGCACCGCCGCGTCCCACGCCAGCAGGTCCCGCACGGAGACATACATGGAGCCGTCTCCCGTGGTGTTGAGCGAGGGCGAGACCCACTCCTGGTTCTTCACCTGCCCGTCGACCATGCGATAGCCGGCCGCGCGGTGCGGGACGATGTCCGCCTCGCTGATGATGCGAGCCGTCGTCATGCCCGCGGGCTTGAAGACCTGCTCGCGCAGCACGTCGCCGTAGAACCTGCCCGCGACGCGGTTCACGATGATGCCCAGCAGGACGTAGCCGGTGTTGCTGTAGCTCCAGCGCGCGCCCGGGGTGAACTCGGGCTTCAGCGCGTAGGCGAACTTCGCGAGCTCCTCATCGGTGTAGTCCTTCCGGTAGTCGAGCGTGCCCTCCAGGTCCGGGAGGCCGGAGGTGTGGTTGAGGAGGTGGCGCACCGTGAGGGCCTTCCAGGAGGCCGGAGCCTCGGGGAAGAACTTCGTCAGCGGGTCCGCCAGCGCGAGCTTGCCCGCCTCCACCTGCAGCATCACCGCCATCGCGGTGAACTGCTTGCCGATGGAGCCCGCCTGGAAGAGCGTCTCCGGCCTGGCGGGGACCTGGTGCTCCAGGTTCGCGAAGCCATACCCCTTCGCCAGGAGCACCTTGCCATTCTTCACGACGCCGATGCCGACGCCGGGCACCTGCTGGCGCTCCAGCTCCGCTCGCACGAAGGCGTCGATGCGCTGAACGGGGCCCTGCGCGGCGGCGGGGCGGCTCGTGGCGAGGCCCAGGAGGAAGACGGCGAACACGGCGAGACGGCGGGGGAAGGACACGGACATGACTCCTTCGGAGCGGGAACGGGCGTGACTGTACCCGCCGCGGGTCAGAGCGCCACGAGCGTTGCCCGGGTGCCGCGCAGCTGGCGCAAGTCCCTCCCGGGAGGCGCGCCGAACAGGCGCCGGTACTCGCGGTTGAACTGGGAGGGGCTCTCGTAACCCACCCGGAAGCCCGCGGTCGCCACGTCCACCTCGTCACTGAGCAGCAGGCGCCGGGCCTCCTGGAGCCGCAGCTGCTTCTGGTACTGCAGGGGGCTCAGGTTGGTGACGGCCTTGAAGTGGTGGTGCAGCGCGGACGGGCTCATGTGCACCTTCCGCGCGAGGTCCTCGATGCGCAGCGGCTCCCGGAAGTGCGTCTTCAGCCAGTCGATGCTCTTGACGATGCGCTGTGCCTGGCTGTTCGCCGTGGCAATCTGTCCCAGCCTCCAGCCGTCCTCGCTCCTGAGCAGGCGGTAGAGGATTTCGCGCATCGTCAGCGGGGCCAGGGTGGGGATGTCCTCGGGCGTGTCCAGCAGGCGCACCAGCCGCAGCGCCGCGTCCACTAGCGGCGCGGGCGTCTGACCGATGAACAGCGCCCGCGAGCTGCCTCGCTCCGCCGGCGGGGGCGCGCCCGTCTTCAGCACCAGCTCGGCGAGCTCTCCCGGGTCCAGGTCCAGCCGGAAGCAGAGGTAGGGCGTCCGGGGCGTGGCGTGCGTCACCTGCCCGACGGCGGGCAGGTCCACCGAGATGACGAGGTGCTGCGCGGCCCCATAGCGGTAGACCTCCTCGCCCACCATCACCCGCTTGGCGCCCTGGACGATGATGCACAGCGCCGGCTGGTGCAGGACGTGGAAGGGCTCACCGGCGCTCGATGCGCGGATGAGCGAGAGGCGCTCGATGGCCGTCGGGTGCATGCCGTCGCGCCGGGTGAGGTGCTCGAGCCAGCCGGCCAGCTCCGCCAGCCGCTCGGGCGCACCGGGGTGGAGGGCCGGCTGCTTCGCCTGTGGGGTCGTCGCCATGTGGCTCCAAGGGTAATCCGGCCGGGGCGTGCGTGCCGTGCAGGAACAGGCAAGAGCCCGCCAGGAACGGTCTACCGGCGCGGGCCCCCCGACTCCTAGATATGGCTCAGCCCCGAGGCGCACCGCCCCGGGGCTCCTGACTCACTTCACCGAGGAAGAACCATGTCTGGAATCAAGGGGAAGGTCGTCGTCATCACCGGGGCCAGCAGCGGCATTGGCGAGTCGACTGCTCGGCTGCTCGCCCGGCAGGGCGCTCACGTGGTGCTGGGAGCGCGGCGCGAGGACCGGCTCGCGGCGCTCGCGGGCGCCATCCAGGCCGAGGGCGGCTCGGCCCGCTACCGCCGCCTGGACGTGACGCGGCTGGAGGACGTGCAGTCCTTCGTCGAGTTCGCCGTGGGCGCGTTCGGCCGCGTGGACGTGCTCATCAACAACGCCGGCGTCATGCCGCTGTCCAAGCTGGACGCGCTGAAGGTCGACGAGTGGAACCGGATGATTGACGTGAACATCCGCGGAGTGCTGCACGGCATCGCCGCGGGCCTGCCGCTGATGAAGAAGCAGCGAAGCGGGCAGTTCATCAACATCTCGTCCATTGGCGGCCACGCGGTGTCGCCCACGGCGGCCGTGTACTGCGCCACCAAGTTCGCCGTGATGGCCATCTCCGAGGGGCTCCGCCAGGAGGTGGGCGGCGACATCCGGGTGACGGTGATTTCGCCCGGAGTCACCGAGTCGGAGCTGGCGGAGAGCATCAGCGACCCGCTGGCCCGCGACACGATGAAGGAGTTCCGGAAGGGGGCGATTCCGTCCGACGCCATTGCTCGCGCCATCGCCTACGCCGTGGAGCAGCCCGCCGACGTGGACGTCAGTGAAATCATCGTGAGGCCGACAGCGAGCCCCTACTGAGCGTTGCCGTCAGTGTGCGAAGAGGAGGCCCTCGGGAGGGGTGAGGAAGAAGGCGACGTCCATGATTCGGAGCTCTACCCCGGGACGTGCGGGCCCGGGAGGGACGCTTTCTGGACCGCGAAGGCGGATTCAGGCATGCCGGAGGCCTACGGCCCACCGGCTCCAGGGACTGACTGGAGCCCCACCCGGTGAAGGAAGCGCATGCGAGCCTGTCCGTGCTGCATGGAGATGCTGACGCCCGGTCTGCTGGGCTTCGGGGGCCGGCACCTGGCGGGGCACTGCGAGGCCTGTGGCGATGCCGTCTGCCAGGCGTGCCTCTCCACGCAGGTGCTGGAGGCAGGGGTCTTCCGCCGCCGTGCGGGTGGCGCCGTTCGTGCGCGCGAGAAGGTGAGGGGGCGGGTGTGCCGCTCCTGCCTGTGGGAGGTGCTCACGGACCGGGGCGAGACGCCGCCCTTCGCCGCTCCTCGCGGGCAGCGCGAGCGCGCGGCGAGGGAGGCTCGGGCCACGTGCACGCATCCGGCCGTGAAGCCGAGCATGGCCTTCTGCCCGACGTGTGGTGACGAGGTCCCCTGGAAGGCCGAGCACGGCAATCCGGCCTGCGAGGCCTGTGGCGCACCTTCCCACCACTCCTTCAACCACTGCTGGGCGTGCGGTGAGTCGTTCGACGAGGAGAACGAACCGCAGACCGTCGCCCGGGGGTACAGGCTCGAGTTCGACTGCGACTCGGAGGCGTGCGCGGGGAAGCTGGCGTGGCTCATGCCCTTCTGCCCGTGGTGCGGCGACGAGAAGCAGTGGCATCACGACGGGGCTGGCGACCTGGCGTGCTCGGAGTGCGAGAGCGACCTGGACCGGGCGTGGGCCTTCTGCGTGCGCTGCGGAGAAGAGGCGCCGCTTCCCGAGGACTGTCCCCGGTGCGGGCTGGGGCTGGAGAAGGCGGAGTCCGCTGCCCGCTGCGAGCAGTGCCGGAACATCGTGTGCGGCGATTGCTGTGACGTCCACACCGTCGCGACGGAGGCCGGAGCGCGGCAGGAGCGGCTCCTGTGCTCCGAGTGTGGTGTGGGTGTCGACACGGCTCCGGAGCCGGCTGAGCCTCAGGCCGCGGAGGCAGAGGAGGACGAGGAGGAGGAGGACGCTGGGGAGGACGAGGAGGAAGAGGCGGAAGAGGACACCGAGGAGGAAGAGGACGCCGAGGAGGAAGAGGACGCCGAGGAGGCTCCATGCGAGGCGCCGCCGCCCTCTCCCTGGGAGGTGCTGGGCGTTGCGCCCCATGCGCCGCTGGCCGAGGTGAAGCGGGCCTACCTGTCGCTGGTGGCCCAGTACCACCCCGACAAGGTCGCCCAGTTGGGGCCCAAACTGCAGGCGCTGGCGCAGGAGGAGACCCGTCGCCTCATCGAGGCGTGGGAGCAGATTCGCAAGCAGGCGCGGTAGAGAGGGGTCTGACCTCAGGTAGGGGGCTGGACCATGCGCATCGAACGGCTGAACGGGTGGAGCACCTGCTGCGCCGTGCTGCTCCTGCTGGTGGCGGGCTGCACGACGTCAAAGGTCGTCCGGTTGGACACGGGGGAAGGCACTCCCAGTGTCATCACGCCGCGAAAGGTCGTCGGCGCCGAGGTCGAGACCGCGGAGCTGCACCCCGTAGAGTGGGCCGGCGCGGTGAGGGAGCTGGCCAGGACAGCCAGGCCCTTCACGCGAATGCCGCTGCGGGAAGCCCGGGCGTTGTTCGGCGTGCCGTCGCTGAGCGGCGTGTACGAGTACGACTGGCGCAACAAGCGACTCATCGGGTTGACGGCCGAGACGCGCGCCCTGCACCTGGATGACCCGGACGAGAGGTTGGCGAAGGACTACCTCCGCTGGTGCGAGCGCGGTGGGAGCCCCCCGGGAGACTGCCTCGGTATCCTGGAGACCGGCCCGCTGCTGCGGAGCGAAGCGAAGTTCACCCTGGCGCTGGCCCTGGGCATGGGCTCGGTGTGGGACGGAACGGAAGCAGAGCTGAGGAGTCTGACGAGCGGCAGGGCGCTGGCCGCGACAATTGCCACCACCGTCGCGATGTACTTCACGCTCCTGATACTGCCTGAGCCAGTCTCGAAGGGCGTGGCGGCGGTGATTTCCGTGGCCGCCATTGCCTGGCTGGGCTTCGACACCTTCATCGGGCTCCTGGATGCATGGGCGGACCTGGTGCTGAAGTCGGATGCGGCGCTGACCTTCGGCGAGCTGCGCGACGTGGGGGACGCGTTCGGGAAGGTGCTGGGAGAGAAGGGCGCCCGGTTCTTCGTGATGATGGCGACGGCGGCGACGGGCAGGACGGCGGGCGAGCTGGCCTCGAAGGTGCCCACCCTGCCGGGAGCGTCCCAGGCCGCGCTGACGCTGGAAGGACAGGCCGGAGTCCGGCTCGGCGCTCTGGTGCAGGTGCACGCCGTCGCGGTGAACTCCGAGGGCATTACCATCCACCTCGCCCCCAGCGCGGTGGCGATGGCCTCGGAGAAGGTGACGAGGAGGCGGCCCGCACCGCGGAGCCAGCGGTCCACCGCGTCCACCATCAGCCCGCTTGGACAGGGGCAGGGCTACCCGACCTTCGATGCCTTCAAGCAGGCCCATGGAAAGGCGGGGGAGGGCAGGGCGTGGCATCACCTCGTCGAGCAGCGAGAGGCCAACGTGAAGCGCTTCGGGGTCGAGCGCATCCACAACACCGACAACCTCGTCCTGCTGGACAAGACGGTTCATGACCGCATCAGCGCGCTCTACTCATCCATCCGCCACGACATCACGGAGTCGACCGTCTTGACCGTGCGGCAGTGGATGAATACGCAGTCCTTCGAAGCGCAACATGAGTTTGGGTTGCTCGTCCTGAAGAATGTCTCGAATGGAGTCTGGTGATGGAGCTCGATGCCCTCGTCGAGGAGTTCGCGCGCAACGTGGCCGCACAGGGGGATGCGATAGGGCGGGGCGACTCGAGGACAGGAAACAAGCACGCCCGCCGCTATACCGCAGCACTGGAGCAGCTGCGCCTGCGAGGTGACGAGGGTCGCGAAGCACTCACCGTGTTGCTCGAGCACCCCCGCGCTGATGTCCGCGCGACGGCCGCCGGCTTCCTCCTTCGCTACCGGACCGCGAAGGCAAAGGCTGTGCTCGAAGGGGTCATCAAGGAAGGAGGGCTCGCCGCGATTGGGGCAACGATGACCCTGAAGCGCTGGAATGAGGGGACCTGGAGCCTCGACCCCGGCTGAGGTCCGTGAGGGTTGCCGCCCGGTCCCGCAGGCTGCGCGCGAGGGGCACTTCGAGCGGCTCACGGCACCCGGGTGAAGTCCTCCCACGGTGCGGGGCGCGCGGGCTCTATGCTTCCCCTGTCGCTTCCCGTGGCCTGATGAAGGTGCTCCCATGTCCGCCTCCGCTCCCGAGGCTCCCGTCTACGTCCAGGCGCTCATCTTCCTGGGCGCGGCGGTCGTCGCCGTACCCCTGTTCCGCAAGCTGCGCCTGGGCTCCATCCTCGGCTACCTGGCCGCGGGGCTCGTCATCGGCCCGTTCGGGCTGGGGCTCTTCTCCGACAGCACGTCGGTGATGCACGTGGCCGAG
This sequence comes from Pyxidicoccus xibeiensis, assembly GCF_024198175.1. Lineage (NCBI taxonomy): Bacteria > Pseudomonadati > Myxococcota > Myxococcia > Myxococcales > Myxococcaceae > Pyxidicoccus > Pyxidicoccus xibeiensis. Next base: position 1,084,975 of record NZ_JAJVKV010000004.1, on the reverse strand, counting down.
CTGGGCGTCGTGCTCTTCCTCTTCATCATCGGGCTGGAGCTCAACGTGTCGCGGCTGTGGTCCATGCGCCGCGACATCTTCGTGCTCGGCACGGCGCAGGTGGTCTTCGCCGGCCTGCTCATCATGCTCTACCCGCTCCTGGTGGCGAACCGGCCCTGGCAGGCCGCGCTCATCGCGGGGCTGGGGCTGGCGCTGTCGTCCACGGCCATGGTCATGCAGATGCTGGGCGAGAAGGGCGAGGTCCAGCACCCCCACGGCCAGAAGGCCTTCGCCATCCTCCTGCTGCAGGACCTGGCCATCGTCCCGCTGCTCGCGCTGGTGGCGCTGCTGTCTCCCCAGGACTCGGCTGGAGCGGACCCGGCCTGGCTGTCCGCCGCGAAGATGCTGGGCGGCGTGGCCGCCGTGGTGCTCACGGGCCGCTACCTGCTCAGTCCCTTCTTCCGCGTGCTGGCGAACGCGGGCGCCCACGAGGTGATGACGGCCGCCGCGCTGCTCGTCGTCATCGCCGCGGCCACGCTGATGACGTACGTCGGGCTGTCCGCCGCGCTCGGCGCGTTCCTTGCGGGCGTGCTGCTCGCCGAGTCCAGCTACCGACACGAGCTGGAGGCCGACCTGGAGCCCTTCCGCGGGCTGCTGCTCGGGCTGTTCTTCATCTCCGTGGGCATGACGGTGGACCTGAAGGTCATCCTGAGCCACTGGCGCGTGCTGCTGGGCGCGCTCGTGGCCGTCATCCTCATCAAGACGACGGTGGTGTACGGGCTGATGCGGCTGCTGCGCAACGGGCACGAGGTGTCCATCCGCACCGCGCTGCTGTTGCCGCAGGGAGGGGAGTTCGGCTTCGTCCTGTTCTCCACCGCCGTGGCCGCCGGGGTGATGGTGCAGGAGCAGGCCACGCTGCTCGTCGCGCTCGTGACGCTCACCATGGCCGTCACTCCGCTGCTGGCGGCGCTGACCCCCCGGCTCGTGGGGCGGAGCTCGGCACCCGAGCGGAAGGAGAGCTTCGATGGTGCGCGCGGCTCCGTGCTCATCGTCGGCTTCGGCCGGTTCGGGCAGATGGTCGCCCAGCTGCTGCTCGCCGAGGGCGTGGACGTCACCACCATCGACAACGACGTGGAGATGATAGAGGCCGCCGAGCGCTTCGGCTTCAAGGTCTACTACGGCGATGGCACACGGCTGGACGTGCTGCGGGCCGCCGGTGCGGAGCGGGCCCGGCTCATCTGCGTGTGCGTGGAACGCAAGGAGGCGGCCAGCCGCATCGCGGAGCTGTGCCGGACGACATTCCCACTCGCGCAGCTATACGTGCGCGCCTACGACCGCGTCCACGCGCTGGAGCTGCTGGAGCATGGCGTGCACTACCAGCTGCGGGAGACGTTCGAGAGCGCCATCGCCTTCGGGCGCGCCGCGCTGGTGGGGCTGGGGCTGCCGCCGGAGCGCGTGGTGGAGGTGGAGGAGGATGTCCGACAGCGCGACAGGGAGCGCTTCGCATTGCAGCAGCAGGGCCGTGACGCCCAGGCGGGAAATGACAAACTCTACACGCGCCCTGTTCCCCGCCCCGAGCCGTTCATTCCTCCCCAGCGGCAGGCCGTCGCGCTGAACCCGTCTCCCAGAGGGGAGGGCGCGACGGAGGAGGAGGGGAAGGACCGCTAGGCTGGCGTGGGGTCTCCTCACTCTCTACGGAGGCTGCGCTCCTTTCTGGCTGTGTGGGGAGCCCCACTGCCAGGACGGGGGCGGGCCTCCGTATACGTATAGGCGCTCCGGGGATGCTGGAAGACGGTGTCAGGCTTCGGCTTCACCTCGCGCCAGAAAGAGAGACGAGACATGTCGATGACCCAGCAGTCCCTCGAAGGCAGCAGCCCTGGCGCGGGTGACGCCGCGCGCGAGTCCCCGGCGAAGCGCCGGGTGCCGTTCGCGGTGAAGACAGGAGTCCGGGCGGGGGAGAGTGAGCCACCTCCGACCAACAGCGCGCAGGACAACGAGCCGGCGGTGCGTGCCGAGGTGGCTCCGGCGAAGCGCCGGACGCCCTTCGCTGTGAAGACCGGAATCCGTGCCGGGGCGAGTGAGCCTCCCCCGCAGAGCGAGCAGGACAACGAGCCGGCGGTGCGCGCGGAGCCCGGGAGCGTCAAGCCGGAGCGCCGCAGGACGCCCTTCGCGGTGAAGACGGGGATTCGGGCCGGGACAAACGATGACCCTCCGCAGAGCGCCCAGGACAACGAGCCTGCCGTGCGCTTCAAGCCGGAGGACCGGCGTGCTCCCTTCGCCGTGAAGACCGGGGTCCGGGCCGGGCAGAATGATCCGCCTCCCACCCAGAGCGAGCAGGACAACGAGCCGGCGGTGCGCGCCAGCGTTCCCCGGAAGTGAGCGCTGAAGCACCTCTGGCCTCCCGATGACCCTGAGTGACGAAGCCGCTACCTTCCATGCACAGGCCCTGACGCTCGCCGACGCTGGCGAGCTTCCCGGGGCTCTTGCTGCCTGCGAGCAGTCGCTGGCCCTCTTCGAGCGCGCGGAGGACACGAGCCCGGTCGACCTCGCCAACGTGCTCAACATGCTGTCGGGGCTGTGCGCGGACGGAGGTCAGCTGCCCCGGGCCCGCGCGGCGGCGGAGCGCTCGTGGCAGCTGATGCGCGAGCTGGAGGGGCCCCCCGTCGAGGTCGAGCGCGTCCGCGTGCAGGCGCTCGCCGCGCGCGCCCTCGTGTCCCGCTTCGAGGGGCGCTACGAGGAAGCCGCCTCGCTCTATGAGGAGGCCCTCCAGGAGAACACGCGCGCCTTCAGCGCTGAGGACTCCGAGGCCATCTGGCTGCTCAATGGCCTGGGCATGGTGTGCAAGTTCGCCGGCTGGTTCGAGCGTGGCGCGCGCTCCTACCGGCGCGCACTGCGGCTCCTCGAGCGGCGGCTCGGCCGCAGGCCCTTCCAGAGCGCTCCCATCTTCCACAACCTGGGCGGCCTCGAGCACGCGCGCGAGCGCTATGCGCGGGCCGAGCCCTTCGCTCGCGCCTCCGTGCTCCTGCGCGAGGCGAAGCTGGGCGCGCACCACCCCTCCGTCGCCCGGGACCTGGCGGCCCTGGCGGCCATCGTCGTGGGCCGCGGCCGCTACGACGAAGCGGAGGCGCTGCTGCTCCGGGCCTACGTCCTGATGGAGCGCGCGTATGGGCTCCACCATCCGGAGCTCGGTGTCTGCGCCAGCAACCTGGCCACGCTCCTGTCCGCCCGGGGCGAGCTCGAAGAGGCGGAGGCCCGCTACCTCGAAGCACTCGCCATCAAGCGGCGCGCGCTGGGCGACGCGCACCCCGAGGTGGCGAAGACGCTCAACAACCTGGGCGTCGTCCTGGCCCGGCTCGGCCGGAATGATGACGCGAGGGACGCGTACACCCGCGCGCTGTCCGTCCTCCACGCCACCGTCGGCGAGGCCCATCCGACAGCGGCGGCGTGCCGTGACAACCTCGCGCTCCTGGAAGCGTAGGGGGCGCGACATGGACAGACAGTCCAATGGGGGGCGAGTTGTCCTTCACCTCCCAGCCAGGCGCCAGGGAGATGGGCAGCGGCGCGTGGCGGTGTTAGGCCATACGTGTGGCCAGGCCTCCCGAGTCACCTCCCCTGGAAGCACCCGCTCCTGACTCGTCGCCCTCCGGCTTTCCCGTCGGGCTCCTCGAGCAGCTCCCCGAGGCCATCGCGGCGCTCAGCCGGGAGGCGCGCTTCCGGTATGTGAATGGCGCCGCCGAGCGCTTCTTCGGAAGTGCGCGAGGCGAGCTGCTGGGGCGCGAGGCGTGGGAGGCGCTGCCCGGGGACGACGGCCCCATGGTGCGCCAGGCCCTGGAGCGCGCCGCGGCGAGCGGCCAGTCCGAGCACTTCGAGCACTTCTCCGAGTCCCGCCGTCAGTGGCTGGACGTGCGCGTCCACACGGGTGCGGACACACTCTGGCTCGTCATCACGGACCTCACGGGGCACAAGCAGGCCGCGAGGCTTCGCGTCCTGGCGGAGGCCTCACGCGCGCTGTCGGCCGCGAAGCTGGAGCTGGAGGAGGTGCTCGACACGGTGGTCCGGCAGGTGGTGGCCCACCTCTCCGACTCGTGCGGCGTGGCGCTGGTCTCCGCCGACGGGCAGTGGCTGGACACGGTGGCGTATGACGACGTCCGCCCCGCCGACAAGGCCGCCTTCCAGGCTGCATCCGCGCGCTCGCGGCTGCGCATCGGGGAGAGTGTCATCGGCAAGGTGGCCCTCAGCGGCCAGCCCATGCGCCTGCTCCGCATCTCCGGCGAGCAGCTGGCGAAGACCCTCAGGCCCGAGCACCGCGAGATGGTGCTGCGCTCGGAGCACTACAGCATCCTGGCCGTCCCGCTGCTGCTGCGCGGAGCGGTCATCGGCACGTTGCATTGCGTGCGCCGCTCTCCCCGGCCCGCCTTCGACGACGACGACGAGGCGCTGCTGCGCGAGCTGGCCGACCGGTCCGCGCTCGCCATCGCCAATGCGCGGCTCCACCAGGAGACGCTCATGCAGGCCCGCGTCCTCGACTCCATGGCGGAGGGGGTGAGCGTCTCCGACGAGCACGGCCTCATCGTCTACACCAACCCGGCCGAGGACCGGATGTTCGGCTACGGGCCCGGGGAGCTGCAGGGCCAGCACGTGACGGTGCAGAACGACTACCCGTCCGAGGAGAATGCCCGCGTCGTGGAGCAGGTCATCACCGAGCTCAAGGCGACAGGTGTCTGGTCCGGTGAGTGGCGCAACGTGCGCAAGGACGGGACGCCCTTCGTCACCCGGGCCCACATCACCGCCCTGGAGCTGTGGGGCCGGCCGCACTGGGTCTGCGTGCAGCAGGACGTCAGCGAGCAGAAGCGCGCCGAGGCCGAGCGCGCCGCCCTGCTGGCCGCGGAGCAGGAGGCGAGGACGCGGGCGGAGCGCACCGCGGAGTACGCCCGCCGGCTCCAGCAGGTGACCCAGCTGCTGGGGCAGGCGCTGTCACGGGACGAGGTCGCCGGGGCGGTGCTGGAGGTGGGCGTGGACGCGCTGGGGGCCGTCAACGCGGGCATCTGGCAACTGGACGCCGCCACCGGGCTGCTCGAGCTGATGCAGTCCCGCGGGTACGCGCCCCAGACGGTGAAGGGCTTCGGTTCCTTCTCCGTGGACGCGCCGGTGCCGCTGGCGGAGGCGGTGCGCCAGGCGGCACCCCTGTGGATGCGCAGCTGGGCCGAGTATGCCGAGCGGGTCCCCGCGTCCGAGGAGCGCGCCTACGCCGTGCGCCACCGCCATGGGATGGCGAATGCGTGCCTGCCGCTGCTCGTGGAAGGGCGGGCCATCGGTGGGCTGACGTTCGGCTTCGAGGGCGAGCACCCCTTCGAGGACGTGGAGCGCTGGTTCCTCCAGATTCTCACCCAGCACGCGGCGCAGGCGCTGGAGCGCGCGAAGCTCTTCGAGGCGCAGCTCGTCACCCAGGGCCGCCTGGAGGCCATGGTCGCCGAGCGCCAGCGCGCCGAGGAGCGCATGCGCTTCCTCGCGGAGGCGAGCGCGCTGCTGGCCTCCTCGCTCGACTACGAGCGCACGCTGGCCGCGATGGCCCGCGTGGCGGTGCCTGTCCTCGCGGACTGGTGCGCCGTCGACGTGCTGGAGGACGATGGCCACGTGCGCCGGGTGGTGGTGGCCCACGAGGACCCGGAGCGGGCCCGGCTCGCGCTGGACTTCCACCGCCGCCATCCCCCCGACCTGAGTGCGCCGGGAGGGCTCGGCAAGGTGCTGCGCACCGGGGAGCCGGAGCTGATGGAGGCCATTCCCGAGGCGCTGCTCGTCGCCACCGTGCCGGACCCGGAGCGGCTGGCGGCGGTGAGGGCGCTGGGCCTCCGCTCGTATCTCAGCGTGCCCCTGCGCCGCCGGGGCCGCGTCGTCGCGGCGCTGACGCTGGGGTATGCGGAGTCGGACCGGCGCTACACCGGGGACGACCTGCGGCTGGTGGAGGAGCTGGCGCTGCGCGCGGCCACCGCCATGGACAACGCCATGCTCTACCAGGAGGCCCGGGAGGCCGTCGCGGCGCGCGACACCTTCCTCGGCGTGGCGTCCCACGAGCTGAACACCCCGCTCACCTCGCTCAAGCTCAACCTGCAGGGACTGCGGCGCGCGCTGGTGCCGGGCCCCGGCGTGGACGCGAAGTTCCAGTCCGCGGACCGGCAGCTCACCCGGCTGTCCAGCCTCATCCGCGAGCTGCTGGACGTGTCGCGCATCACCGCGGGCCGGCTGAAGCTGGAGCCCGAGCCGCTGGACCTGGCGGAGCTGGTGCGCGAGGTGGCCGCGCGCGTCGCCGAGGACGCGGCGCGCGCCGGGTGCGAGCTTCGCCTGCGCGTCCCCTCGACGGTGCCAGGCCTGTGGGACCGGCTCCGCGTCGACCAGGTGCTGCAGAACCTCCTGTCCAACGCGCTGAAGTACGGCCACGACGGGCCGGTGGACGTGGAGCTGGAGGCCGGCGCGGACTCCGTCACGCTGCGGGTGAGGGACGAGGGCATCGGCATCGCCCCGGAGGACCAGCCGCGCCTCTTCCAGAAGTTCCTGCGGGTGGCCAGCGAGCGCCACTACAGCGGCTTCGGCCTGGGCCTCTGGATTGTGAGGCAGGTGGTGGATGCGATGGAGGGCCGCATCCACGTGGACAGCGACGTGGGCCGGGGGGCGACGTTCACCGTCGTGCTCCCCCGGCGCATGCCGCCCTCCGCGCGTCCGGACGTGTGAGCCGCCGCCTCAGCCGCGGCGGGACGCCTGGGGCACGTCGATGTGCAGCTCGACGCGCCGGTTGGCCGTGCGGCCATTCTCGGTGGTGTTGGGGGCGACGGGCTCCGTCTCGCCCTGGCCCAGCACCACCATCTGCCGCTCCTCGACGCCGCGGCCCCGCAGCACGCGCGCCACCGCGTCCGCGCGCCGCATCGACAGCGACTCGTTGAAGGGCTCCGTGCCCCGGCTGTCGGTGTGGCCTTCGATGGTGATGCGGTCATCCGGGTACTTCGCGAGGATGTCGCCAATCTGCGTGAGCTGATTCACGGCGCTGTCGGTAAGCACGGCGCTGTTGGTCTCGAAGAGCAGCTCGCTCTGCAGGTTGAGGAGCAGGCCGTGCTCCGTCTTGCGCGTCTCGGCGACCTTCTCCAGCTCCTGGGCCCGCTTGTCGAGGTAGTTGCCCACACCTCCGCCCACCGCGGCACCCGCCGCCGCACCCACGGCCGCGCCCTTCCAGCCGCCGGCAATGGCGCCCGCGCCCGCGCCCACGATGCCGCCCGCGGCCGCGCCCGTCGCCGTGCGCTTGCCGGGCGTGGCACAGCCACCCGCGCCCAGCATCGCCGCGGACAGGAGCACCGCCGCCGCCTTGTTCCGAACCGTCGCGTTCTTTCGAGTCGTCACGTGAAGCCTCCTTGTCACGAGGTTGGAAGGCTTCACATGGAAGGGCATTCACGCAGCCCCTGCACGTGCCTGGACGACTGCCTGCTGTGCAGGCACCGCGCGCCGTGACGCCCGGGGGGCGGGCAGGGGGGCTCTCAGTCCGCCGACATCGCCTCACCTGGAGACACCCGGGCGGTGTGTCACACGCGGATGGGCGGCTCGATGAGCACCGGCGGCGTGGCCTTCGGGTCGTCCGGGTCGAAGGCGGGCGCGTAGGGGCCGGCGTGCGTCTCCTTCCACTTCCGGGGTACGCGCTCGACGCCCACCGGGTACACCTTGAGGTGCCCGTCCTCGTTGATGTGCAGCCGCAGGAAGTTCTTCCAATCCGGCAGCGCCAGCGAGATGAACGCCTCGTTGGAGTGGGCCTTGAAGAAGTTGACGCTCAGCCACAGGTACAGGCCCATGACGAAGGGGCCCACCAGGAAGCCGCCCAGGAAGGTGAGCCCCGAGGACAGCAGGAACTTGCCCGCCAGGTGCGCCCAGCCCGCCGTGCAGTTCAGCCCGTCCGGCGTCAGGTCGGGACAGATGCCCATCCCCGTCACCGTGAGATACGTGGCGCCCCACGCGGTGAAGAACGCTGCGAGGATGTGGCCAAGCCCGTGCATCGTTCCCATCAGCACCCGCCACCGGCCGAAGGCCGCGTCCGCCAGGCCGATGAGCCCGCCGATGGTGCCCAGCCCCAGCACCATCGTCCATGGCCGGGTCAGCATGCTGTTGGCCACCGCGAGGATGACCTGGGGAAGCTGGGACAGCCCCAGCGAGCCCACCTCCGCGTAGGCGGCGAGCGCGAGGAGGAGGTACAGCCCTCCCGTCATCAGGCCGAACAGCGGGCTGTAGCGGATGAGGAAGAGATTCTTTCGCGCCAGCTTCCGCGAGGTGCGCTCGTCCGGGAAGCTCTTCTGCAGCCGGTAGCCGTCTCGCAGCACGTGCGCCGCCGGTGCGTGCGTGGGGTGCAGGAAGGCGCCGCCTCCGCCCGCGGTGATTTTCTGCCGGCCCGCGGCGTCCTCGTGCCGGCGGTAGTGGTGCAGGTCCCCCGCGAGGAAGATGCTGATGCGCCGGCCCAGCACCTTCTCCTGGAGGTACTCCAGGTTGTTCTCCAGGTAGCTGCCCTTGCGCCGCGCGGTGGCCGCCATCACCCACACGGGCTCCGCGTTGCAGAGGATGATGCGGTCGTCCGGGCCCATGTGCTGGGCCACCTCGCGGAAGTACTCCACCTGCGGCACGTCGATGTCGCTGTTGAGCTGTACGTCCGTGCCGATGAGCCACCAGCGGTGCGGCAGCTTCAGCGCGAAGTAGCTGCGGCTCTGCCGCGTGCGCCGGCCGGCAATCCACCGGTTCGCGCAGAACAGCCGCATGAAGGCGGATAGCCCGTCGTACCAGTCGTGGTTGCCCGGAATCATGAACAGGTCCGGGTTGGGCGCCTGCGAGCGGCGCATGGCCGCCTCGTAGGGCTGCACCAGCCGCTCCTCGTACACCTCGCGGCTGGCCCCGGGGTACACGCCGTCTCCGCCCAGCACCAGCACCCGCCCGCGCTTCGTGGCGTGCGGCTCCAGGCGCGAGTTGCCCCGCACGGGCAGCGTCAGCTCCGGCAGCGCGAGCAGCCGCGCCACCGTGTACGTGGAGTTCCAGCCGTCACCGGTGTCCGCCACGTAGTCCAGCCAGAAGCCGTCCTCGGTGAGCGGCTCCTGCGAGTAGTCGAAGAAGGGCGCCTGCGGCCGCACCACCGCCTCGATGAGCCGGTGGTCCGCGCGCGCGCCGAACACCGCCGCCACCAGCGCGTCCAGGCCCGTGCGCAGCAACTGCGCGGGGTGCAGCCAGCGCACCATGTCCGCGCGCCGCTGGGGCCGCGTCGCCATGCCGCTGTCGGAGGTGGGCAGCCCCTCGCGCGGTGACACCAGGTAGGGGCGCTCGCCCGTCACGGGGGCGTCGGCTGGCCTCGGGGAGGGCTCGCGTCGCGGCGCGGCCCCGTCCTGCTCACTTCCCATGGGGCGGGTTCTCCCGGGGGCCCTGCGTGAAGCGCGCCTCCGGTCCGGGGCCGGCGTACACCTGCACCGCGCGGAACGCCACGTCCTGCGACACCACGCGCGCGGAGTGCTTCTCCCCGGCGGGGATGTAGACGGCGTCACCCTTGGCCACGCGCAGCTTCTGGCCGGAGACCACCATGTCCGCCGCGCCGTCCTCGATGTAGAGCAGCTCGGCGCTCGTTGCGTGGACGTGCTCGGGCACCTCGCCGCCGGGCTGGAGCTCCAGCAGCGTCATCGACGCGGCGGTGGCGCCCGTGGAGGGGTTGAGCAGCAGCGTCGCGCGGCCCTTGCCCCCGGCGATGATGTGGCGCGGGGCCTCGGACGTCGGCACGCGGTAGCGCGTGCCCTGCGTGGCGGGCGTGTCGGAGGCGGGCGCTGGCGCGGACGTGGCGGGCCGGGCCGGTGCTCCGGATGCCGGGGTCGCCTGGGGCGCGGGCTGGGCCGGGGCGCCGGATGCCGGGGCCGCCTGGGGCGCGGGTTTGGCGGAGGGAGTCGGCGTGGCGGCCGCCAGCAGGACGGGTGCGGCGAGCTGGGCGGGCGTGGCTGCTGCCTGCAGAACGGGCGCGGAAAGCTGGGCGGGCGTGGCTGCTGCCTGCAGGACGGGCGCGGAACGCGGGTCGGGCGTGGTGGCCGTCGGCAGGACGGGCGCGGAGAGCGGGGCACGCGGTGCGGCCGCCGACAGCACGGGCGCGGAGGCCGTCACCTTCGCGGGGGACCTGGGGGGCTGGGGCGCGAGCTGGAGCTTCGGCTCACGGGCCCAGGAGAGGGCGGCGGCACCGAACCCGACGGCGAGCACGGGAATCAGGAAGCGTGGACGCATGGCTGCTCTGCATTACCACGGCCGTGGCCCTTGCCTGGAGGGCAGGCGGGCGCAGTTGGGCGTTCCCCGCCGGCCCGGCCTGGGGCACCCTGCCGCCATGTCGGACGCGCCCCTCAAGGACTTCCCCGTCGTCGTGCCCTTCACGCTCCACTGGAGCGAGATGGACGCCTTCGGCCATGCCAACAACGCCCGCACCTTCACCTGGTTCGAGTCCTCCCGCATCGCCTACTTCGCCCGCGTCGGCCTCACCGGCCCCTCGGGCGCCGGCGAGGACCGGACTCCGGGCGGCATCGGCCCCATCCTCGCGGCCACCAGCGCGGAGTACCTCCGCCCAGTCGTCTTCCCCGCGCGCCTGGTGGCCGGCACCCGCGTCACCCGCATCGGCACCTCGTCCATCACCATTGAGCACGCCGTGGCCGGCGAGGACGATGGCGTCCTCTACACCCGGGGCGGCTGCACCATCGTCACCCTGCGCTACGCCACCCACGAGAAGGTCCCCGTGCCCGCCCCCATCCGCGCCTCAATCGAGGCCCTCGAGGGGCGCTCCTTCACCCCGTGAGGCTCGGTCCGGTTCGGGACGGACGCGCACACAGCCATGGGGCACACGCGCCCATGAATGCTAGGACTCGGCGCACATGAGTGACCCCGTGCTGGGTTTCTACGAGGGAATGGCCGAGGAGTACCACCTGCTCTTCGCCAACTGGGCGCAGTCGGTGGAGCGGCAGGGCGCCGCGCTGGATGCCCTGCTGCGCCGCTGCGGCGCGCCTCCGCCCCGGCGCGTGCTGGACTGTGCGTGTGGCATCGGCACCCAGGCGCTGGGGCTGGCCGGGCGCGGCTACGTCGTCCACGCCACCGACCTCAGCCCCGCCGCCGTGGCCCGCGCCGAGCGCGAGGCGCGCGCCCTGAACGTCACGCTCACCACCGGCGTGGCGGACATGCGCAAGCTGGACACCCAGGTGCCCGGCACCTTCGCGGTGGTGCTCGCCTTCGACAACGCGGTGCCGCACCTCCTGACGGACGAGGACCTGGACTCGGCGGCGCGCGCCATGGCCGCGAAGCTGGCGCCGGGCGGGCTGCTGGCGCTGAGCATCCGCGACTACGACACGCTGGTGGCGCAGCAGCCGCGCTTCACCTCGGAGCGCGTGCTGGATGCGCCCGAGGGCCGCCGCATCCTCTTCCAGGTCTGGGACTGGGCCGCGGACGGGCGCACGTACACGGTGCACCAGTTCATCCTCCGCCCCGAGGCCGGCGGGTGGCAGGCCACCGAGCACACCGGCGTGTACCGCGCCCTCCAGCGCGTGGAGGTGGAGCGTGCCCTGACGCGCGCCGGGCTGATGGACACGCGGTGGTACTCACCCGAGGAGACGGGCTTCTACCAGCCCATCCTCACCGCCCGGAGGCCGTGACCCGCCGGGCCTTCGGCGCGCTGGCGCTCTTGCGCGGCGGCTGCTTCGCGCGCGCCTCGAGGATGCGGGGCAGGCTCTCCTCAATCCAGTCGACGAGCACCTCCACGTGCCCGGCGACCTCCTGCCCCAGCGGGGTGAGGGTGTAGTCCACGTGCGGGGGTATCACCGGGTGGACCTCGCGCAGCACGAAGCCGTCCTCCTCCAGCGCGTGCAGCGTCTGGGCGAGCATCTTCTCGCTCACCCCCACCACCTTCCTGCGCAGCTCGCTGAAGCGGTGCGTGCCGTCCAGCAGGGCGACGAGCACCAGCACACCCCAGCGGCTGGTGACGTGCTCCAGCACGCCCCGGCTCTGGCAGGCAGGCGCGTACACGTCGCCTCGCTGCTCGGCCCACTTCGCCATCGCCTTGCTCAGGTGCCGCGTTCTCGGGGACGTCGCCATGTCAGTAGCTTACCTTGAGGTAGGTACTTACGGAAAGTGAGTGTCGCCGTTACGGTGTGTCTCGCGATTCAACGAAGCCCTCGCGACACAGGAGAGACACCCATGATTCTCGTGACTGGAGCCACCGGGAAGCTCGGCCGCCTCGTCATCGACGCGCTGCTCGAGAAGGTCCCCGCCCGCCAGGTCATCGCGGCCGTGCGCAACCCGGAGAAGGCCGCCGACCTCGACGCCCGGGGCGTGCAGGTGCGCCGGGCCGACTACAGCCAGCCGGAGACGCTCGGGCCCGCGTTCGCCGGAGTGGAGAAGGTGCTGTTCATCTCGGGCAGTGAAGTCGGGCAGCGGGTGAAGCAGCACCAGGCCGTGGTAGAGGCGGCGAAGAAGGCCGGGGTCCGGCTGCTTGCGTACACCAGCATCCTGCGCGCGGACACGTCCGGCATGGCGCTGGCCGCGGAGCACAAGGCCACCGAGCAGCTCATCCGCGCGTCCGGCATTCCCTTCGTGTTCCTGCGCAACGGCTGGTACTTCGAGAACTACACCGAGAACCTGGGTCCGGCGCTGGCGCACGGGGCGATGATGGGCAGCGCGAAGCAGGGCCGCATCTCCGCGGCGACGCGCGCGGACTACGCGGCGGCAGCGGTGGCGGTGGTCACCAGCCCGGGGCACGAGAACAAGGTCTACGAGCTGGGCGGGGACAGCGCGTTCACCATGGCGGAGCTGGCCGCCGAGGTCGGTCGCAAGGTGGGCAAGACGATTGCGTACAACGACCTGCCTCGCGAGGAGTACCAGGGCGCGCTGAAGGGCGTCGGCGTGCCGGGGCCGTTCGCCGAGGTGCTGGCGGACTCCGACGTCGGCATCTCCCGGGGGGACCTGGAGGTCTCCACCGGTGACTTGAGCCGGCTCATCGGGAGGCCCACGACTACGCTCGCGCAGGCGGTGGGCGCGGCGTTGCAGCGCTGAGGTCCGACGTCGGCCGGGGCCGCCCGGGAGCGGTTCGGAGCGACACTGTTCGAAAATGTCGGGACATTTCGCGACGCAAAACCCCCGACATTTCCGAACAGTGCGCCTCCGGTCCCGTCGCGGGGCGGGGCAGCGGGCGGCTTCGCTCCGCCAGCTCAGCCGCCGCGCTTCGCATCCGCGGGCGCGTTGGGGTGGCGGACGAGCAGCATGCGCAGCTGGGGCTGCCGGCGCACCGCCTCCTGCTTGAGCAGGTGGGCGATGAGGGCCGGCGGCGCCGCGCTCCAGCGGGCGATGTTCTGGATGAGCATCGGCGAGCGGTAGGTGCGCCCGCACAGGAGCGACGCCGTCTTCCCGTCCACCGGCATGCCGATGAGCGCCGCCAGGCAGCGCCCTTCCGTGTTGATGATGAGCTCCAGCTTCTCCTCCGAAGGCCCGGTGGAGAAGCGCTGGCGCATCACCTCGCGTGCCGAGCGGCGCGTGGACTCGGGGACGTCGCGGTCGTTGGTGACCTTGAACAGCTCCATCAGCCGCCGCATCCCCCACAGCCGACGGAACAGCGACGCGGGCAGCTGCGGGTTGCGCACCAGCCACCGCCGCACGCCCGCGTCCGCCGAGAAGGCCGCCCGTCCGCACAGCGCTTCCAGGCCCACCGGGTTGCGGTGGTTGCGCGCCACCAGTCGCGCGTGCGCCAGTCCCACCCGCGCGTTCTCCAGCACCGCCTTGATGACGGCCGGCAGCGGGTCGAAGCACAGCGCCGACAGCACCGGGTCCTCCGCCGAGTGCGCATGCGCCACGCGCTGGTCCTCCGGCAGCGGGTGCAGCCGTGTCTCGAAGAGCTGGCGGTAGTTGCCCAGCGCCACCTCCGGCTCGTCGTCAGGTGGCTCAGCGTCGTCCGCCGGCTCGGCACCCTCCGTCGAAGCCCTCTCCTCCCGGACGCCTTCAGCCTCATCCGCCGACAGGTCGAGCGTGGGGAGCTCCCCGTCCTGCTCCGGCACAGGTTCGAGCCGCGGGCTCGCGCGCGGCTCCAAGCCCCCCGCGCCTGCGGGAGCAGGGCCCCCATCGGTCACCGGAGGCATGGCTTTCGCGGGCGCAGAATGGCCCCCGGCCGCTGACAGCATGGAGCTTGGGGGCGCCGACCTTCCAGGAGCCGTGGCCCCAGGCGGCCCCACGTCAGCGGCACTTCCAGCCGCCGTGGCCACGGCACCTCCGGGCCTGGGACTTCCAGCAGGCGCTGTCCCAGGGCTCGCGGGTGACGCACCCCTCGCTGGCATCGCCACGCCACCTCCAGGCCTGGGACTTCCGGCAGGCGCCGTCCCAGGGCTCCCGGGTGACGCACCTCCAGCCGGCACCGCCGTGGCCGCGGGCAGCAGGGCGCCCTCGGAGACGAGCCGCGAGAGGATGGTCCTCAGCCGCTCCACGGGCAGCCCCGTCAGCGCGGGAAGGTTCCTGGCCGGCGTGGCCCCGTCCAGCCGGGAGAGCACGAAGCCCTCCTCCGGGCTGAGCACCAGCTTCCTCAGGTCCACCGAGGGGTTCAGCTTGGGAATCCAGTCCGCCATCGCCCGCGAGTCTCCCACGACCCGTGCGCCTCGCGCAGAGCCTCTCGCTCACCGGCCGTCAGGACTGGACGCTCCACGGCAAAATGCGCGTGAGACTGCAAGCCTGCCTGCCCGCTGTACGACCGGCAGGCGTCCCGGCGTATCCACGCCTACACTCCAGCCGCCAGGACGGGTTGACGCGGGGCCCCCCTCCAGACACAACTTCACCCCATGTCCGACCGTCTCCAGACCTATGCCGAGTTCTGGCCGTTCTACCTGCGGGAGCACTCGCTGCCCTCCACCCGCTGGATTCACTTCGTGGGCACCAGCCTGGGGACGGGCATCGGCATCACCGCCGCCGTGACGGGCCGCGGGCTGCTCGTGCCGGCCGCGCTCGTCGCCGCCTACGGCTTCGCGTGGTTCAGCCACTTCGTCATCGAGCGCAACAAGCCGGCGTCCTTCAAGTACCCGCTCTGGTCGCTCATCTCCGACTACCGGATGGCGGCCCTCATGGCCACCGGCCAGCTCGGGCCCCACATGGAGCGCGCCCTCGCGGGCGGTGAGAGCTCCGGCGCCGCGAACCGGCTGGCCGCGGCCACCCAGCAGGCCCGGTAGTCCGCCAGCCTGCTCCTTGAGCGTGCCGGCAGCGGACGTCCGAAGCGGGACGCCCGCCGCCAGCGCCGCGGCCAGGCTCAGTACGCGCCGACGTTGTAGACCGTCGCGGCCCAGGTGCCGCAGCTCCAGCCGGTGCCCGTGGACAGGCACACCGGGTACTGCGACCAGCCCCGGTACACCTGGATGACGTCCGTGCGGCCATCCGCGTTCACGTCGGCCGTCATGAACCGCTGCTCGGAAGAGCCCGAGTTGTGGATGGTCGCCGGCAGGTTGTTGCAGGCGTAGCTCGTCCCCGTGGAGTAGCAGGTGGGGATGGTGGACCAGCCCCGGTACGTCTGGATGACGTCGGTGCGGCCGTCCCCGTTGAAGTCGCCCGTCAGGTACTGCTGCTCCGGCGAGCCCGAGTTGTACGTGCTCACGTTGTTGACGGCGCAGCTCCAGCCCGTCCCCGTGGAGTAGCACGTGGGCAGCGCGGCCCAGCCCCGGTACGCCTGGACGACGTCGGAGCGGCCGTCCCCGTTGAAGTCGCCCGTCAGGAAGTCCTGCTCGGAAGAGCCCGAGTTGTAGACGGTGGCGGACGGGTTGGCGCACGTCCAGCCCGTGCCCGTGGACCGGCACACCGGGTAGCTCGTCCAGGCGCGGTAGGCCTGGGCGATGTCCGTCAGGCCATTGCCGTCGAAGTCACCCGTGAGGAAGCGCTCCTCGGGCGAGTTCCACGTGTAGACGGTGGCCGCCGGGTTGGCGCAGGACCAGCCGCTGCCCGTCGAGTAGCAGAGCGGGTAGCTCGTGAAGCCGCGGTGCACCTGGGCGATGTCCGTCAGGCCGTCGTTGTTGAAGCGGCCCGTGAGGAAGCGCTGCTCGGCGGAGCCCGAGTTGGTGATGGCCGCCGAGAGGTTGGAGCAGCTCCAGCCGCCACCCGTCGAGTAGCAGGTGGGGATGCTGCCCCACAGGCGGTACACCTGCGCCACGTCCGTCAGGCCGTCGTTGTTGAACGTCCCCGTGACGGTGCGCTGCTCGGCGGAGCCCCAGTTGTACATCGTGGCGCCCGGGTTGGTGCAGGACCAGCCGCTGCCCGTCGAGGTGCAGGTGGGGATGGACGCCCAGCCCCGGAACGTCTGGAGGATGTCCGCGCGGCCGTCATTGTTGATGTTGGCGGCGTGGAACTGCTGGTCCGCGCCCAGGGGGTGGCCGTAGAACTGGCGGGCCCCCTGCATGTCCGTGACGCTGAGCTGCCCGGCGTTGTTCCACGTCGGGTTGCAGTAGTTCATCACCGACATCAAGTCCCACGAGCCCACCGTGGTGTCGCCGTTGGAGCCCTGCGGCGCGCTGGTGCAGGTGGAGGGCGTGTCCGCGCGGTTCTGCTCGTGGGCGAAGCCCACCGCGTGCCCGAACTCGTGCACGGCGATGGCGCGGATACAGTGCTCGCGCTGCGCGGCGCTGGAGGCACAGCTGGGGCTCCAGTTGGCGAAGGTGAAGTTGAGCACCATGCCCGCGGCGGCGTTGTTCAGCTGGGTGCCCAGGCCCTTGGTGTGGGGGCCCTCGTCGTTGATGCGGATGCGGATGCCGGAGCTGGCCGGGCAGGTGCCCCAGCCGGTGAAGAGCAGGTTGCTCTCCTTCTCCCAGGTGGCGCGCACCGCGTTCTGCACCCAGGCCTTCTCCGTGGCGAAGCCCGCCGTCTCCCAGCAGACCTCGATGTTGGGCGTGCTCCAGACGCGCGTGGACGCCACGTACAGCTCGCTCTGCGACGTGCCGATGGCCACCGGCCCGTCCTCTGCCTGCTCCGCCTGCACACCGGACGGCTCCGCGCCGGTGCAGGCGGCCAGCAGCCCCGCGCCCACGGCACCCACCATCCAGGAACGCCCGAATCCACGGCCCTTGCGTGACTCGTTGAACATGACTCGACCCCTCAGCGGCGCGGGTGGCGGGCCCCGATGGGCCTGATAGCCCCCGCGCGCGGAGTGTGAACGGGATGCGCGGTTTTCCTTCGGTCAGCCCGTCGCGAGGGGGGTAGCCATCCGGAAGGCGGCCGACCTATACATCCCTCCCATGGGACGCATTTTCGAGACACGCAAGGCCACGATGATGGCCCGCTGGAACAAGATGGCGAAGGTGTTCACGCGGATCAGCAAGGACATCGCCATCTCCGTGAAGGCGGGCGGGCCCAACCCCGACTCGAACTCCACGCTGCGCCGGATTCTCCAGAACGCCCGCGCGGCGAACATGCCGAAGGACAAGGTGGACGCCGCCATCAAGCGCGCCACCGGCCATACGGCGACCGACTACGAAATCGTGCTCTACGAGGGCTACGCGCCCCACGGCATCGCGCTGCTGGTGGAGACGGCCACCGACAACGTGGTGCGCACCGTGGCCAACGTGCGCATGCACTTCAACAAGTACGGCGGCAACCTGGGCACCACCGGCAGCGTCGCCTTCATGTTCCAGCGCATGGGCGTGTTCCGGCTCAACCCCGAGGGCCTCGATTTGGACTCGCTGGAGCTGGAGCTCATCGACCATGGCCTGGTGGACATGGGTGAGGGCACGGGCGAGAAGGGTGAGAAGCAGGTCATCCTCCACTGCGCCTTCACCGACTTCGGCCAGCTGCAGCACGCGATTGAAGCCAAGGGCCTGACGCCCATCTCCGCCGAGTCCGAGTACGTGCCGCAGACTCCCATCGAGCTGCCCGAGGACAAGGCCACCGAGGTGTTGGAGCTGGTGGACGCGCTGGAGCAGGACGAGGACGTGCAGCGCGTCTTCCACAACCTGGCCTGAGGTGACGGGGCCTGCTCAGAAGCTGGGCAGGACCTGGAGCTCGTAGGGGCCCGCCTCGCTCGCCGCGAGCTGGAGGTAGTACGTCCCGCCAGTGGGGGGCCTGAACTCCCGGGTGAAGTCGAGCGGGAGCACGGCGCCGCCGGCGGTGAGCACGGCGAGCTGGAGGGTCGCGGTGGCGTGCAGCTCCACCCGGTAGCGCTGGCCCCCGCTCAGCTGCAGGGCAAACACGTCCACGTCGGAGCGCGTCTCGAAGCGGCGCTCCACGCGCTGTGACAGGGGCAGGGGCGCGGCCGTCGCCGGCGTGTTGCCCGCGTCGTCCAGGCCCAGGTCCTCCAGCGTCACGGTGTACGTGCCCGTGTACTGGGAGGACGCGGAGGACACCTCGACGGTCAGCGTGCCCGTGGCGGGGGCCTCGAAGGACACCCACTCGCTCGAGCTGCCGCTGGAGACCACCAGGACTCCCCGGGCATCGCGCACGCGCAGCATGCAGCCGACGGGGGAGGGCCCGGTGGGCTTGCAGACGATGCGGTAGGCCCTCGGGGCCGTCACGGAGAGGCTGAAGACGTCCACGTCGGTGAAGGTCTCGAGGTAGCCGCCCACCCCGATGGAGCCCTCCGGCAGGGGCGTGGCCCCGGTGGCCGTATCCGCGTGGTCATCCGGTCCCAGGTCCTCCAGGTGCAGGGTATAGGTGCCCGTCTCCATGGAGCTGGTGCTGACCTCGATGACGTAGCGCCCACCCACCAGCGCCTCGTGGAACGCGGGGACGTCGTGGCCCGTCGGGTCCTTCACCTTCACCTCGCACCAGGGCGACGTGGAGCTCGAGCAGCGCACCCGGTAGACGCGGCCCGCGGTGGCGGAGAAGCTGAAGACGTCCACGTCGCGGAAGCTCTCGAAGCTGGCGCCCACCGTCCCCACGCCGAGCGGGGTGGCGGCGGCGGAGGTATCTCCGTGGTCGTCCGTGCCCACGTCCTCCAGCGCGTAGGTGTACGTGCCCAGCATGGAGGAGAAGAAGACCTCCATGGACACCAGGGTGGCGTCGGCGGCCTCCCAGCTCAGCGCAGTGGGGGCGCTGAAGCCCGGCTGCTTCTCGGCGAGGACCTGGCCCTCCGGCCCCCGCACGCGCACGCCGCAATGGATTTGCGAGCAGGCGAAGCGATAGATGCGGCCCGGCGTGGGGCGGAAGGTGAAGGCGTCCACGTCCTGGAAGGTCTCCAGCGCTCCGGTTCCCACGGCGGGCGCTGCCAGCTCGTTCGCGCCCACCGCCGAGTCCGCGTGGTCATCCGTGCCCACGTCCTCCACCGTGCAGCGGTAGGCCGCGTTGCCCCCGGACACCGCGACCGCCAGCGTGCCGCTGGTCTCCACCTCGTGCTGCACCCGGACCCTGCTGCCCTGGGGCTGCCTCGCGCCCTCGTATACGAGGATGGAGGGCTCGCTGCCGCTGCTGCCCACCTGCGGGCAGTGGATGCGGTAGATGCGCCCGGCCGTGGCGGGGAAGGAGAAGACGTCCACGTCGGCGGCGAAGTCGAGCGTGCCGGTGAGCTCGCCGGGCACGGTGACGGGCGTGGCCGTCGCGGGGGTGTCTCCGTGGTCGTCCGCGCCCGCCCGCTCCAGCCGCAAGGACCAGGTGCCGAGGAGCGAGGGGTAGTAGAGGCTGCTCACCTGGAAGGCCGTCGTCCCGGTGGTGGCCTTGAAGGCGAACACCTGGGACGTGCTGTGCGCCTGGCCGGAGGCGAGCACGGCGCCGCTTCCGGAGGTGATGCTCACGCTCACGGCGTTCGCGGTGCCGGCGGTCACCGTCAGCCGGTAGATGCCGCCCGGCTCCGTCTGGGCGGACAGCACGTCCACGTCCCGGTCGTAGTCGATGGCACCGGCGCCCTCCGCCGAGGTCATCGGGGTGGCCGTCGCGGGGGTGTCGCCGTGGTCGTCGGTCCCTGCTTCCGTGAGCTGGCAGGAGTAGGGCGTGGTCAGGAAGGAGAAGGACGTGGCGAGCTGCACGGTGTGCGGCCCATCGACGTGCGCCCTGGCGATGAGGACATTGCCGGAGTGCGCCTGTCCCACGGCGTCTCCGGTCGGGTCCCGCAGCGAGAGGGCCAGCCACTGCTGCGGGTTCGCGCAGTCGAAGCGGTAGAGATGCCCGGCCTGGGCCTGGAAGGTGAAGGCATCCACGTCCGTCGTCACCGGGAGCCTCCCGGTGATGGCCGGGCCGCCCACCGTCACCGGCGTGCCGCTCGTGGTGCCGTTCGGATGGTCGTCCGCGCCGAGGTCCTCGAGGTGGACGGCGTACGTCCCCACCGCGCCCGAGAACGAGCGCACCCGCAGCACATGCGGCGCGGCGGCCGAGGCCGTGAAGCGCACCTGCTCCCACTGCCAGAAGCCGGGCCGCTCGCCCTGGAGGTAGAGGAGCTTCTCGCACTCGAAGCCTGGCGTGCCAGCGCTGCAGGACACGCGGTAGTGGTGGCCGGCGACGGGGACGAAGGTGAAGACATCCACGTCTCCGCCCCGCTCGAAGGTGGCCTGCACCGGGGCGGGCGTGGCGGACAGGGGGCTCGCGCTGGCCTCGTCGTCCCCATGGTCATCCGGGCCGAGCTGCTGGAAGGCGAGCCGGTAGTGGGGCGTGGCGGTCGGGTCCGTGGCGCGCACGGCCAGCAGATAGCGGCCTCCGACGGGCGCGCGGAGGTTGATGCGCAGCTGGGAGCCGCGCCCCTGCCGCACCACGGTGGTGCCGTCGGGTGCCAGCAGCTCCACCCGGAGGTCCGCCACGCCCTCCTGGAGGCCCACCACGTCGATGACGGTGGAGGAGGCCGCGTCCAGCGGCAGGGCATGCAGGTCCACGTCGCCATGGAAGTCCACGCGGCCGGACACCACCACGCCTCCGGCCGGCAGGGGCCGCGCGCCGTCCGCCGTGTCGGCGTAGTCGTCCGGGCGCTCCTCCTCGAGCAGGAGCGTGTAGGGCCCCTGGGTGGCGGGGTCGTACATGCTCAGCCGCACCAGCAGCGGCGCGGAGGACGGCGCCTTGAAGTGCACGCCCACCTGCGGCCTGTCCTGGTGGTCCGCCATCACCGGCCGCAGGCCGTCCTCGGTGACGACGTCCAGGTAGAGCCCCAGGCCCGTGGAGGTCGACGCGCGGACGCGGTAGGTGACGCCCTCGCGCACCTGGAGGCGGTACCAGTCCACGTCACCCACCGGGGCCAGGGTGCGGGTCTCCAGGGGCTGGCCCATGGGGACATCGAGGACGGCGCGCTCGGGGCAGTCATCCGGCTCGAAGGTGTCGCCGCCCGGCCAGGGCTCGGCGGCGCACGTGGGGCGCGTCAGCTCCACGCACTGGCCGTCCCGCCACAGGTAGCCGGCGTCGCAGCCGCACTGGTACGTGGTGTCCTCCACGGCGCAGACGGTGCGGTGCGGCTCGGTGCACGGGTTGGGCTCACAGGGCGTCGGGTCCGGAAGCGGTGGGTCCTCCACGCAGCGCAGGCCGTCCGCGTGGTACCCCGCGTCGCAGAGGCAGGCGGGACCGCTCTCGATGAGCGCGCAGCGCCCCGCGCCGCAGGACACGTCGCGGCAGGCTTCCTCGAGGGCGTGGGGAGGCTCTGACTGGCAGGCGGAGACGAGCGCGAGCAGCGCCACCAGGGCGGCCGAGGGGAGCGGGAGCGGTCGGGTCATGGGAGGGGAAGGGAAGGTCAGGGGAGGGGCTGGGCGCCCGCTTCTTCCAGCCGCAGGGACCAGGTGCCCATCTTCGGGAAGTCGTCGGCGCTGCTCAGGCCGAAGTGCGTGGTCTCGGTGTTGGCCCTGAAGGTGATGTCCACGGGCGTGGTCCCGGCCGTGCCGGTGCCGAGCAGGGCTCCCCTGGACGTGGTGATGCGCAGGCCCACCCGCTCCACGGAGCCGGCGGTCAGCGTCACGCGGTAGTCGACGCCCGGCGTCGTCCGGGCGGAGGCGAAGTCCACGTCGCCGTCGTACTGGAGCTCCCCGGAGACCTCCGCCGCCGTCATCGGGGTCGCGAGCTCCCACGTGTCGCCGTGGTCGTCGAGCCCCTGGTCCGTGAGCCGGCACGAGTACGTCCCCGTCAGCCAGGTCAGCCGCGGGCTCAGTTGCAGGGTGTGCGGTCCGTCCGTCTGCGTCTCGGCGTAGAAGATGTCATTGGACGGCGCCTGCCTGCCCACGAGGTTCCCGGCAGCGTCCCTGAGCGAGACCCGGAGCCTGCCGCGCTGGTCCGCACAGTCGAGCTGGTAGACATGCCCGGCCTGGGCGGTGAAGGTGAAGGCATCCACGTCCGTCTCCAGCAGGAGCGTCCCCGTGAGGGCCGGGCCGCCTGGCGCCACCGGCGTGCCGTTGGAGCTGCCGTCCGGGTGGTCATCCGGGCCGAGGTCCCTGAGGTGGAGGGTGTAGGGATACGGCAGGAACGCGTGCGCGCGCACCAGCACCACGTAGGGCGTGGCATCCAGGGCCTCGATGCGCAGCTCCTGCCGGGACCAGATTGCCGCCGGGGCGGGCCGCCGGCCCTGGGGAGACAGGAACTGCTCGCACACCCTGCCGTCGTTCGCCTCACAGGTCACACCGTAGTGGTGGCCGGCGGTGGGGACGAAGGTGAAGGCATCCACATCCTGGTGCCACTCGAAGGTGCCCTGGAAGGGCGGTGACGACGGGAGCAGGGGGCTCGCGCGATTCTCGTCGTCCCCATGGTCATCCGGGGGGAGCTCCTCGAAGAGGAGCCGGTAGGCCCCATCGCCCAGAGGGTCCCTGGAGATCAGCCGTGCCAGCAGCGGCGCGGACGACGGTGCCTTGAAGTGCGTCACCGCCACCTGCACGGCCCCATGGTGCCCCGTCACCGTCCGCAGGCCGTCCTCGGTGAGGATGTCCAGGGCGTGCGTCATGAGCGACTCCGCGCGGACACGGTAGAGGGCCCCCTCGCGGACCTGGAGGCGGAAATGGTCCTTGTCCAGCTCCGGGAAGAGCGTGCGGCCCTCCAGGACCTGGCTCGAGGGGGCGAGGTCGATGGCTCGCTCGGGACAGTCATCGAACTCGAGGGCATCACCTCCCGGCCTCTGCTCGAGGCCGGGGCACGTGGGCGGTATCTCCACACACTGGCCCGCCCTCAGGCGGTAGCCGGCATCACAGCCGCACTGGTGCGTGGTGTCGTCCACCGCCGTACAGACGGTGCGGTGCGGCTCGGTGCACGGGTTGGGCGCGCACGGCGTGGGGCCTGGAGGCGGCGGCTCCGGCTCGCCGGGCTGGCATGCGGGGAGGGTGGCGAGCAGCGTGACGAGGGCGGCCGCGAGCGGGGGGAGAGGTCGGCGCATGGACATAAGGAGATACGGAGGCAGACGGCCTGCCCGGTCATGCGCCCTATACCACGCACGGGTGGCTCGCCTCCCCGCGGTGCCCCGGAGGACAGGTCCCCACGCAAAGACCCCGCCAGCCCCTCGGAGGAGGGGCCGACGGGGTCGGGGGTTTCCACGTGCTTCCCGAAGGGGCTACTTCGTGAAGGTGATGGGGCCGGTGGAGAGGGTGCTGTTGTTCGCCCCGTCCACCGCGCGCACGCGCCAGGTGTGGCTGCCGGCGTTCAGCCCGGTGACGGACAGCTGCTCCGTCCCCACGCCGTACACCTCGAACTCCCACAGCGAGTAGCCGTAGGTCGTCTGGCGCTGCACGCCGCGCATGCGCACGTAGCGGCCGACGCCGCTCAGGCCGTCCAGCACGTCCTCACCGCCGTCACCGGTGGTGACGCTGCGCAGCGTCTGCCAGCCGGTGGCGCCGTCGACGGACGTCTCCACCACGTACTGGCGGCCGTACGCGGCCTCCCACTTGAGCACCACCCGCTTGATGGAGTGCACGGCGCCCAGGTCCACGGTGATGGACTCGGTGTCGGGGTTGGCCACGTCGTTGCGGCTGGACCAGCGCGTGGCCATGCTGCCGTCCACCGCGTCGCCCGCGGTGCCGAACTCGTTGGAGGTGGCCACCGCGTTGCGGCCCAGCGACAGGTTTGTGGTTAGCCCCACGTACGCGCGCGGCGTCACCGTGGGCGAGCGCTCCGTGCCGTCCAGCACCAGGATGTACCGGGACACCCCCGCGCCGACGTCCGTCGTCTGCTCCCAGGTGAACGTCGTGGTGGCGCCCGGCACCGTGGTGCCCGCCGCCGGGAGCAGCGCCGCGAAGGTCGCGGGAGGCGTGGTGTCGTTGAGCGTGAAGGTGGCCGTGGCCGAGGTGGTGACGCCCCCCGCCCAGTTGTAGGCCCTCACGAACCAGGTGTGCGCGCCGTTGCCGATGGCGGTGTTCAGCGTGGCGGACGTCGTGCGCGTCGTCGCCACCGGGAACGGGCTGCCGTCCACGAAGACCTCGTAGCGGTGGATGCCCGTCTGCGGGTCGCTGCTCGCCGACCAGGTGAAGCTGGGCTTCGTGGTGATGGTGGAGCCGGGCGCCGGCGTCAGCAGGGTGAAGGCCGTGGGCGGCGTCGCGTCCACCAGCCCGAAGCCCTGGATGCCCGCGCCGTACTGGAAGAGCGGGTTGCCGTAGATGGGAAGGATGGGCTGGCCCGCCGCAATCCTGGCGCGAATCTCCGCGCGCTGGGCGGTGGTGGCGCCCAGGTCGAACGGGTAGTCCCAGCGCTCAATCTGGCCGGCCTCCACGTCGGTGCCAATCTGGTCCATGCCACGCGGCAGCTGCCACGGGAGCATGCCGCGCGGGAGCACGTCGCCGAAGAGGACGTCGGCCACGGCGAGGCCGCCCATGTCGCCGGGACGGTACGCCACCAGCAGCGCGTTCGTCTGGGGGACGACGTTGGTCAGGATGTACGGGCGCGGCAGGATGAGCACCGTCGTCGTGGGGATGTTCCGCGACTTGAAGCCGGTGATGATGCCGTACTGGTTGCCCCACTTGGCGTCGTGCGCCGGGCCAATCGGGTCGCCCGGCAGGTAGGGCTTCTCCTTGTCCCACTCGGTGCCGTGGGTGAAGTAGCTCTCGCCCACCACGACGATGGCGGCGTTCGGCGTGACGCCCGCGGGCGCGTTGTCCTTGTAGACGGTGATGCCCGCGGCCTCCGCGCGCTGCTTGATGGCCTGGTAGATGGTCAGGTCCCCGAACTCCGTGCCGTGGAAGTCCGAGCGCCACGTCACCATGCAGGCCGTGTCGTCCGCGCGCGGGCCGGCGACGACGATGCTCGCGCCCGCGGACAGGCGCAGCGGCAGGGCGCCGTCGTTCTTGAGCAGCGTCATGGCCCCCTGTGCGGCGCGGCGGGCCAGCGCCTTGTGGTCGGCGGTGTGCCACTCGGAGGTGCCGGCGGGGCCGCGGCGGTACGGGTCCTCGAAGACGCCCAGGCGGAACTTGAGGTCGAGGATGCGGCGCGTGGCCTCGTTGATGCGCGTCTCGGAGACGGCCGTCGCGAAGTCCGCCCACTGCGTGGGGGTGGCGCCGCCCATGACGTCCGAGCCCGCCGTGGCCGAGCGCACCCACGCGCCCGACGGCAGCCAGTCCGAGCAGACCACGCCGTTGTAGCCGAGCTTCTGGCGCAGGTAGTTGATGATGCTCGGGTTGTCACCGGCGCCGTAGCCCTCGGGCCCCAGGAGCCAGCTGCCGGCGTAGCCCGGCATGATGCCGCTGGTGCCCGCCTCGATGGCCGCGTGCCACGGACGCATGTGGTAGTGGATGGTGGTGCCGTCGTAGGTGATGCCGGCCTCGCCGCCCGCGCCCTGGCCCGGCCAGTGCTTCGTCGTCACCCAGATGGAGTGCGGGTTCACCTCGGGGCCGCCCTGCAGG
Source organism: Pyxidicoccus xibeiensis (assembly GCF_024198175.1). Taxonomy (NCBI): domain Bacteria; kingdom Pseudomonadati; phylum Myxococcota; class Myxococcia; order Myxococcales; family Myxococcaceae; genus Pyxidicoccus; species Pyxidicoccus xibeiensis. Next base: position 1,059,260 of record NZ_JAJVKV010000004.1, on the reverse strand, counting down.
CCGGCGACGAGGGCGCGCGTCATGCCCGCGGCCAGGTCGGCGTCCTCGCCGCCGCCCTCCTGGATGCGCGGATAGAGCACCTTGGTGCCGACCTCCGCCAGCGGGGAGAGCGTGCCCCGGCTGCCGATGGCGAGCTGCTCGCGGCGCTGCATGTCGCCCAGCTCGTAGACGGTGTCGAGGTCCCGGGACGCGGCGAGCGCGGGCTGCGTGGGCCAGCTCGTCTTGTAGCCGTGGATGGTGTCACCCGCGTCGACGTGAGGGATTCCCAGCCGCGTGGCCGCGGAGGCCCGCTGGAAGTCGACGATGTCCTGCGGGCTCAAGGGCCCCATGGTGAAGCCCGCCGCGGGCACCGTCTTGGCATCGAAGAACATCTGCAGCGCCTTCTCCTCTCGCGTCATCCGGCCCATCAGGTCGTTCACGCGCACGGAGATGGGGTTGCGCCAGTCCTCGTACGGCTCGAGGGTGCCGTTCTTGTTGAGGTCTCGCGCGCCGTTGATGAGGTTGACGCCGTCGGCGGCCGTCTCCACCACCGGCAGGTAGACGGAGAAGGTGCGCAGGTCCGAGCGGCTGGTGTTGCCGCTGGGGAACGTGGCGACGACGTACCACTTGTACGTCCAGCGGTCCGGCAGGTCCTCGGTCAGCGTCCACGAGGTGCCGGTGACGGTGGCCATCAGCGTGTAGCGGTCCAGCAGGCTGCCCGGCGCCATCCAGTCGTAGTCGTTGCGGCTGACGTTGACGTAGACCTGATAGTTCGTCGCTCCGGTGGCGGCGGACCACTGCAGCGTGGGGCGGCGCGTGGTCGTAATCATCGCGCCGTTGGCGGGCGCGATGACGGGGAAGGCTCCGGCCACCGGGGGCGGCGGAGGCGCGACGTAAGGGTCCGGGATGATGGTGCGGTCGCGAGGGTCCGTGGGCCCGCCCGTGGAGTAGATCTCCACCTTCCACTCCGCGCCCTGCACCGCCAGCGCGGAGACAGTCTGTCCCCGGAGCACGGTGCCGGTGGACGTGGTGACGGCCAGGCGGATGTCCGTGTTCGGCTGGGTGGGCGAGAACTGGTTCTTCGACATCGTGACGGTGGTGTTGGGCGGGAAGGTCAGCTCGTAGGTGAAGGGCCCGGGCGGGTTGCGCACCGACGGCGTGGTGTTGCCTTCCTCCGGCGTCGGCGTGACGCTGATGGGCGCGGGCGAGACGTTGATCTTCGCGTAGGCGAGCTCCGGGAACATCAGCTTCACCGTCTGGTTCGTGGTCTGCGGAGGCGGGTCCTGCGGGCCGCCGCCCGGCGCGTAGACCTCGAAGGACCAGAGCGAGTAGCCGTAGCCGGTGCCACGCTCGATGCCACGCATGCGCACGTAGCGGGCGGTGCCCGACACGGTGATGGCGCGGCTGCCCGGGGCGCCGTCGGTGATGGTGGGCGCCAGCGCCGTCCAGGTGGTGCCGTCGGTGGAGCCCTCGAGGGCGTACTGCTTGCCGTACGCGCCCTCCCAGTTCAGCACCACCCTGCCGAGCTGCTGCGAGGAGCCGAGGTCCACGCGAATCCACTGGGCCTCCAGGGACTCGGAGGACCAGCGCGTCGTCGCGTCACCGTCGAACGCGTACTGGGCCGCGAGGTGGGCGGCGTTGGCCTCCACCGTGGAGGCGGTGGCGGGCCGGCCCCGGGCCAGGTCTCCCGTGGGCGCGGTGGCGCCGTAGATGGCGAGCTCCCACAGCGAGTAGCCGTAGTCGATAGCACCGCGCACCTGCCCGAGGACGCGGACGTAGCGGCCGGTGCCCGTCACCGCCAGGTCATCCGTGCCGCCGTCGCCGTCGGTGATGACGCGCACGTTCTGCCAGTTCGTCGCGTCGTTGGAGGTCTGGATGGTGTAGCCCCGGCCGTACGCCGTCTCCCACGTCAGCACCACGCGGGAGATGGCCTGGCTGGTGCCGAGGTCCACGTAGAGCCACTCGTTCGCGGTGAAGCCGCTGCCCCACCGCGTGCCGGCGTTGCCGTCCACCGCGAAGTTGCCGGTGAGCCCCGGCTCCGCCGAGGACGTCACCACCGGCCGGTTGAGGGCCAGGTTCGCCTGGGCCTGAGCCGCTGAACCCACCGCCACCACACCCAATACCGCGACCACCGCGCAGGCCCTGGCCAGCCATGACCAGGGGCCGTGCGCGGCCTGCACACGACGAATCGGCACACTCATGGGAAAAGCGGACCGCTGGAGGAAGTGGGGGAGGGGGTGCGTCAGCGGCTGTCGAGGAGAGGCTGCGCCCGAGCGGTCCTTTCCTTTCTGAGGCTGATTCTAATTGTTCGGACTCTGGATAAAGTCAAACCAGGTCCGGATAACGCGGCAAGCCATGTCTTCCCCGTGCAAGCTCCGGACACACGCCTCCAGTCACCCTGGCTGGATTTCTACCGGGTTGCGGCTGCTGTCAGGTTGCAGGGGGAAATGGCTTCCGCCAAGCGGAGGGCTCACGCGTGGCGGAGTGCCACCGGGTTACAGCACGCTCACGCGCTGACGCCGACACCGATGGGGCAGCTCACGCCGGTGCCGCCGAGGCCGCAGTAGCCGCCGGGGTTCTTCTCCAGGTACTGCTGGTGGTAGTCCTCGGCGTAATAGAACGGCGGCGCGGGGAGGATTTCCGTCGAAATCGCGTCGAAGCCCTTCGCCTGGAGCGCCTTCTGGTACGCGTCGCGGCTGGCCTCGGCGGCGCGCTTCTGGGCCTCGCTGGTGTAGTAGATGCCGGAGCGGTACTGCGTGCCTACGTCGTTGCCTTGGCGCATGCCCTGCGTGGGGTCGTGGCTCTCCCAGAAGACGCGCAGCAGCTCTTCGAAGGAAAGCTTCTTCGGGTCGAAGACGACGCGCACCACCTCGTTGTGGCCCGTCTGGCCGCTGCACACCTCGCGGTAGGTGGGGTTGGGCGTGAGGCCGGCCGCGTAGCCCACCGCCGTGCTGTACACGCCGGGCGTCTGGTAGAACTTGCGCTCCGCGCCCCAGAAGCAGCCGAGGCCGAGCACCACCTCCTGCATGCCCTCGGGCACGGGCCCCTTCAGCGGGGTGCCGAGCACCTCGTGCTTCTCGGGGACGGGCATCTCTTCCGACCGGCCCGGCAGCGCCTCCGCGGGGCTCGGCAGCTTCAGCTTCTTGGCGGCATTGAAGAACATGCCCCAGGAATAGCGGCCTCCCCGTCCGGTTTCACCCCCAGACGGAGCAGGCAGCCGGGCGGAGGGTGGATGGCCCGCGCCTCCGGTGGGCTGGCCCGCTCCGCTCGACTACGGTCCCCCCACATGCGCCTACGACTGACCGCCGCACTCCTCTGCGTCCTCCCGTCCCTCGCGCTCGCCGAGAAGAACTCCCGCTGCCAGGGCAGCCCCAAGGCCCGCGCCGCCCGGTTCTCCGAGAAGGCGATGAAGGGCATGCCGGCCGCCGAGCGCTACGCCGCCTATGTCAAAGCCTGCTCGCTGGACGAGGTGGTGGAGCTGACGCAGCAGTTGGTGCGCTTCAAGACGGTGAGCAGCGAGGCCCCCGCCGCGAAGAACCCGGGCATCGCCGACATGGGGCGCTTCCTCCAGAAGTGGGCGAAGGCGCACGGCCTGGCGTACCGCGCCGTGGGAGGCAATGACGTCTTCGAGCTGTCCTGGGGCGAGGGCGCGCCGCAGCTGGGGCTCGTGTTCCACGGCGACGTGGTGCCCGCTCCCGCGCACGAGTGGAAGAAGCCGCCCTTCGAGCCCTACATCGAGGACGGCCGCCTCTACGGCCGGGGCGTGGAGGACGACAAGGGGCCGCTGGCGCAGGCGCTGGTGGCGCTCGACTTCGCCCGGCAGCTGGGGCTGAAGCCGCAGGGCCGCGTGCTGGTCATCGTCGGCAACGGCGAGGAGAGCGACTGGACGGGGATGACGAAGTACGCCGCCGCCACGCCCAAGCCCACGCACGTCATCTCCGTGGACTCCAACTACCCCGTGGTGGCCGCGCAGTCCGGCTTCGTCGCGTGGAGCCTGGAGGCTCCGGCGAGCGAGGCTCCGCCGAGCGCGGGTCCGGCAGGTGCGGCTGCGGCAGGCAAGGCTCCGGGAGGCAAGGCTCCGCCGAGCGCGGCTGCGATAGGTGAGGCTCCCTCCGCCGGGGCCGCGAAGGGCGCCGCCACGCTGCGCGCGGTGGACGTGAAGGGCGGTGAGTTCCTCACGCAGGTGCCCGGGGCCGCCACGCTGACGCTGGCGCCCGCCGCCGGCCGCACGCCCGAGCAGGCCCTGGCGGACGTGCAGGCCGCCGTGGCCGCACTGAAGCCGGGGCGCGCCGCCCTCCAGGCCGACGTGAAGCGCGAGGGCGACACCGTGGTGCTCACCACCCACGGCAAGGCCGTGCACGCCTCCATCGCCGACGAGGGGCACAACGCCCTCTGGGATTTGTCCGCCGTGGCCGCGCGCCTGCCGCTGGAGGACAACGGCATCGCCGCGATGCTGCGCGTGCTGGCCGGACGCTTCGACGGTGACCACCACGGGCAGAAGCTGGGCGTGGCGTACAAGGACGACGGGCTGATGGGGCCGCTCATCGTCGCGCCCACGGTGCTGCGCGTGGCGGACGGCAAGGTGACGTTGGGCGTCAACATGCGCCGGCCCCAGGGGCAGGAGGCCGCCGTCTTCAACGCGGCGCTCGACAAGGCCGCCGCGCAGGTGGGGCAGGACACCGGCGGGCGCGTGAAGGAGGCCGCCGGCCGCTACGTGGGCGACGCGCACGTGGCGGACACGTCCGGCACGCTCGTCACCACGCTGCTGGACATCTACAAGCGCCACCGCAATGCCCCGGACGCGAAGCCCGCGTCCGTGCGCGGCGGCACCTACGCGCGCCTCTTTCCCAAGGCGGTGGACTTCGGGCCCGGCTTCCCCGGCGAGCTGTACACGGGCCACGCGCCGGACGAGTCCATCTCCCTGGAGAGCCTGGACGCCGGCACGCGGATGCTGGCCGAGGCCATCCACACGCTGGCCCTGACGCCCGCGGCGAAGTAGCGCTCACCGCGCCGGGGACTCGGGTTTCGACTCCCGGGGCCAGTGCACGGTGAAGGTGGTGCCCTCCCCCGCGCTGGAGTGCACCTCCACGCTGCCGCCGTGCACGCTGGCAATCTGGCTGACGATGTACAGCCCCAGCCCCAGGCTGCGCTTCTTCTTCGCCAGGTCCTGGGGGGTGGGGCTGACCTTGAAGGGGTCGAAGATGCGCGGCAGCAGCTCGGCGGGAATCGGCTCGCCCTGGTTGTGGACCTCCAGCACCACCTCGTCGTGCTCGCCCCGGACGGTGGTGCACACCGGCTGGCCCTCCTGTCCGTGCTGGAGGGCGTTGGCCACCAGGTTGCCCAGCACCTGGGCCACCCGGTCCGGGTCCCAGGCTCCCCACGTGTCGCCGTGCGCCTCGAAGACGAGCTGGCGCTCCGGGTAGCTGACCTGGAGCTCCTCGAGCGCCGCCTGGCAGACCTCCGCCATGTTCATGTGCTGGCGCGCCACGGGAATCCCGCCGCCCAGTCGCGTGCGCGCGAAGTCGAGGATGTCGTTGATCATCCGCCCCATGCGCCCGGCCGCCTTGCGGATGCGGTCCACCGCGCGGCGCTCCGGCGGCCCCCACTCGTCGGCCCGCGCGAGCTGGAAGGCCGAGGCGACGATGGCGTTGAGCGGGTTGCGCAGGTCATGTCCCAGGACGGCCAGGAGCTGCTCGCGGAAGTCCACGGCCTGGCGCAGCGTGGCCTCGGCCTCCTTGTGCCGGGTGATGTCCACCACGGTGCAGCCCAGGCCCAGCACGCCGCACGAGGGCGTGCGCACCGGGTAGAAGCTGGCCTGCCACGTCCGCCCTCCGCCGCGGGACGCGGTGGGCGGCAGGCCGAACTCGAGCGCGTGAATCGGCTCGCCCGTCTCCAGCGCGCGGCGCAGCAGCGGCTCCAGCAGGTCCGCTATCTCCCTGGGCTGTATCTCCCGCAGGGGGCGTCCCTGGTGCGCCTCCAGCGGGGTGCCGTTGATGTCCGCCATGGCCTGGTTGATGCGCACGTAGCGCAGCTCCCGGTCCAGGAAGGCGATGCCCATGGGCGTGGCGCCCAGCAGCGCGTCCAGCTGTGCCAGCGAGCGCTGGGCCTCCACCCGCGCGGCGCGCTCCCCGGCCTGCAGGCGGGCCTGGATGAGGTGCGCGGCGGCGCGCTGGGTGATGGTGCGGAACAGCAGCGTGTCCGACTCGGAGAAGATGAAGGCGGTGCGCGAGCTCATGTACGCCACGCCCAGCACCCGGTCGTCCTCCATCAGCGGCACGCCGTAGACGGCGCGCAGGCCCGGCTCCTTCAGCGCGGCCAGCACCACGCGCGGGTCCGTGGCGGCCGAGCGCAGCGCCAGCGGCCTGCGCTCGGCCGCCACCTGGCCCGCGAAGCCCTCGTCGACCCGCAGGGAGCTGCCATACGCCTTCTCCGTCCCCAGCCCCACCGCGGCGCGCACCACCAGCCGGTCTCCCTCCGCCATCAGCACGGCCGCCGCGTCCACCGCGAGCGCGGACTCCATCAGCACGGTGAGCAGGCGCACCAGGAGCGTGTCCATGGAGGGGCTGTCCAGCGTGGCCTGCGTCATGCGGTCCAGCGCCTGGAGGATGCGCTGCCGGGCCTGGGAGAAGCACGTCATCGTCCGCGTCACCACGCGGTCCAGCGCCTCTTCCAGCCGCTCCAGCTCGCCTGCCGCCAGCTGGCGTATCTGCGGCTCCAGGCGGCGGAGGATGCACTTGCGCAGGAGCGCGTACTCGGCCGCCACCTCGCCCAAGTCAAAGCCCTGGTCCAGCCGGATGACCGCATGCTCGTCCCAGAGGGCGGTGCCGAGGCCTTCCGGGCCGTGCTCGATGACCTCCGCCAGCGCGAGCAGCAGCTCCGGCATGTGGTCCATCAGCCAGGAGTGGCGCTCCGTGCGGCCCGCGTGGAACGCGTGCATCGCCTGCTCCCAGTCGCCGAGCAGCGCCTGTCGGTGGACGCGCAAGAGGTCCGCGGCCCGGAGCGTCCCGCTCCCTCCGGGCTCGTCCTTACTCACGGAGCGTGAATCCTGCTCCAGCATCACCGACCTCCCGAGGCCCCGCCCGCTCTCGCCACACCCGCTACAAGTCTGGGCACGATGGCCGCGGTGTGCCTTGCCCTCGCGTCGCGGCGAGGGTTCGAGCCCGGCGCCACGCCGTGCCTTCGTCGTCCATGCCCCCGGCGCACCGCCCGCCGGGGCCGTCTGCCGCTCCCGTCCGGGCGACGCACCTTCGTACGAGGGCCCTATCGTCCACCGGCAGTCGCTTGCCCCCGGGGACGCTTGCAGGAAGCTGTGGGCCCTGACGCGCTCGGTTAGGGTGGATGGAAGATGCGCACCCTCCTGCTGACCCGCTCCGATGTGTCCCGCAACCTCCAGGCGCTCACCCTCCTGGACGACATGCGCGAGGCCTTCCGCTCCGATGCCCTGGCGCGCACGGTGGCCCCGCAACGCGCCCGCGCCCCCGTGCACTCGGAGGGCACCGCGCTGGTGCTCTTCCCCGGCAGCCTGCCCGGCATCCCCGCCTATACGGTGAAGGTGCACGCGAAGTTCCCCGGGCAGACGCCGGCGATTCAAGGCGTGGTGCAGCTCAACGACCTGGCCACGGGCGCGCTGCTGGCGGTGATGGACTCGGGCCACCTGACGGCGGTGCGCACGGGCGTGGTGGGCGCGCTCGCGGCGGACGTGCTGGCGCGGCCGGACGCCAGCCGGGTGGCGCTCATCGGCGCGGGGCGGCAGGCCGTGCTGCAGCTCAAGTCGCTGCGGCTGGTGCGCTCGCTGTCCCACGTGCGCGTCTACGACACCGAGCTCGAGCGCGGGATGGCCCTCGCCACGCGCATGTACCAGGAGCTGAACCTGCCGGTGCGCGTGGAGGAGTCCGTGGCGGACGCGGTGGCGGACGCGGACATCGTCGTGACGTCGACGTGGAGCCGTGAGCCCTTCCTGCACCCGGGCATGGTGCGGCCGGGCACGCACGTCATCACCCTGGGCGCGGACGAGCCGGGCAAGGCGGAGGTGTCCGCGGAGCTGCTGCGCCAGTCGCTCTTCGTCGTGGACCACCGGGCGCTGGCCGTGGCCAGCGGCGCGGCGGGCGCGGTGGGGCTGGGCGAGGACGCCATCCATGCGGAGCTGGGCGAAATCCTGGCCGGGATGAAGCCCGGGCGCACGTCGCCGGAGCAGGTGACGGTGTTCGGCGCGGTGGGGCTGCCCTTCCAGGACCTGGCGGCCGCGTGGCACGTGTACCAGGCCGCCCAGGGCGACGACGCCGTGCAGGGCCTGGACTTCGGCGCATGAGGGCCGCCTGGCACGCGCTGCTGTCACGCATGGGCCTCACCCGGCCGGAGCTGCGCGCCTGGGCGATGTACGACTGGGCCAACTCCGCCTACGTCACCACCATCATCGCGGTGGTCTTCCCCCTCTACTACGCGTCCGTCGTGTCGGACGGGCTGCCGCGCGAGGTGGCCACCAGCCGCTATGCCACCGCCACCGCGGTGGCGCTGGGCTCGGTGGCGGTGCTGTCGCCGGTGCTGGGCGCGCTGAGCGACAGGGCGGGGCGCATCAAGCAGATGCTGGGCCTCTTCCTGGGACTGGGCGTGCTGACCACGGTGGGGCTGGCCACGGTGGGGCGCGGGGACTGGGCCTGGGGGCTGGTGCTCTTCGGCCTGGGCAACGTGGGCGTGGCGGGGAGCATCGTTTTCGCCGACGCGCTCTTGCGCCACATCGCCCGGGACGAGGAGCTGGACCGGGTGTCCACCGCCGGCTACGCGCTGGGCTACCTGGGCGGGGGGCTGCTGCTGGCGGCGCAGCTGGTGCTGCTCCTGCAGCCGCGCTGGTTCGGCCTGCCGGACGCGGCGGCGGCGTCTCGCGTGGCGTTCCTCTCCGTGGCTGTGTGGTGGGCGGCCTTCTCGGTGCCGCTGTTCCGGCGCATCCCCGAGCCGAAGCCCCTGGTGAATGGCAGGGACCACCGGCTGTCGCTGCGCGGAACCTTCCAGCAGCTCATGGAGACGGCGAAGGGGCTGCGCCAGCACCGGCAGGCGATGCTCTTGCTGGTGGCGTACCTGCTCTACAGCGACGGCATCGGCACCATCATCCGGCTGTCCACGCTGTACGGGACGGAGCTGGGCATCAGCCGGGGCGCGCTGATTGGCGCGCTGCTGCTGACGCAGACGGTGGGTGTGCCGTGCGCGGTGCTGTTCGGCAAGGGCGCGGCCCGGGTGGGCGCGAAGAGGGCGCTGATGCTGGCGCTGGCGGTGTACGTGGGGGTGACGTTCCTGGGCTACTTCATGCACACGGCGGCGCACTTCTTCGCGCTCGCGCTGCTGGTGGGCATGGTGCAGGGCGGGAGCCAGGCGTTGAGCCGGTCGCTGTATGCGCAGATGGTGCCGCGCGACAGGGCGGCGGAGTTCTTCGGCATCTTCAGCGTCTTCGAGAAGGTGACGGCGGTGGCGGGCCCGCTGGTGTTCGCCGCGGCGGTGGAGCTGACGGGCTCCAGCCGGCAGGGGGTGCTGTCGCTGCTCTTCTTCTTCGGGGCGGGCGCGGCGGTGCTGTGGCGCGTGGACGTGGAGGCGGGCCGGCGCGCGGCGCGCGAGGCGGAGGCGCGCGCGGGCTGGAGCGAGGCGCCGCTGGCCGCCGGTGTGCCTCCCGGCGGCCCGGCGTAGGCCTCAGTGGTGGACGGGCGGCACTTCCCGTGGCGCGGAGAAGAGGCTGTCGCGCCCGTGGTTGAGCACCACCTCGCCGTGCAGCACCTCGACCACGTCCGCCATGGATACCGCGAAGTCATGGTGGCGGATGAGGCCCTTCTCCACGATGAACTCGTCCTCCTTCAGCTCGATGATGCGACCGAGCACGTGGCCATCATTGCCACGCACCTTCATCCCCTTCTGGATTTCCGACTTGGTGAACATCATTCGCTCCCCGAGGGCCATGGAGAGGGGGCCCCTGCCCGAAAGCTGTCCTGAGGGCCCCGGGTCCGCAGGGGGCGGACGGTGGAGCGCTCCGGTGGTCCTCCACGCCGGAGGCACGGCGGGGAGTGGCCCCGTACGCTTCTCACCGCCCTGGCATGCGGCGCAGCGCGGGGCCCGCCGGCTGCTGATTCGTTGAAACAGTCCGTCGCCGGGAGGGCAGGCGGACGGGCGAGCCTCCGGGTTGCGCGAGGGGGAGCGCGGTCTCATCGGTTGAAGGGCAGAGGACGGACGAGAAGCCGGCGTGCGCGCCGGGGCTCTCCACCGGCGGGGAGCGGGCGTGGGCCGGCGCCCCTCCCCGGTGCTACTTCTTCGCCTCGAGGACCGCGGATGCCCCGCATCGCCGACTACGCGCTCCTGGGAGACTGCCACTCCGCGGCGCTGGTGGGGCGTGACGGCTCCATCGACTGGGCGTGCTTTCCCCGCTTCGACTCGCCCGCCGTGTTCTGCCGCATCCTGGATGCGCGGCGCGGCGGCAGCTTCGGCGTGGCCCCGGAAGGGCGCTACGCCTCCACGCGCGCCTACCTGGAGGACACCAACGTCCTGGTGACGACCTTCACCACGCCGCGCGGCGTGCTGGAGGTGGTGGACTGCATGCCCGTCTTCCCCGGGGGCGCCACGCGCGGTACGCACGTGGGCACGCGGCATGCGCTGCTGCGGCGGGTGCGGTGCCTGTCGGGCGAGGTGCTGGTGCGCGTGGTGGTGTCGCCGCGCTTCGAGTACGGCGCCTTCGTCCCGCGCCTGCGCCTCACCTCGTGGCGCACCGCGGAAGTGGTGGGCGGCGCGGACGCGCTGTGGGTGACGACGACGCACCCGCTGGTGGCCCGCGAGGACGCGCTGCGCGCGCGGTGGACGCTGCGCGCGGGCGAGGAGGCCTGGGTGGAGGCGGCGTGGACGCCCTCCTTCGTGGAGCGCTCCCCCACGGACGCGCCGGACCAGGACGCCTTCCGCCAGCGGCTGGAGGACACGCTCACCTTCTGGCGGACGTGGGTTGCCCGCTGCGCCTACGTGGGCGAGCACGCCCGCGCGGTGCGGCGCTCGGCGCTCACCCTCAAGGCGCTCACGTACGCCCCCACCGGCGCGCTGGTGGCCGCGCCCACCACGTCGCTGCCGGAGGAGCCCGGGGGCGTGCGCAACTGGGACTACCGCTTCACCTGGCTGCGCGACGCCTCGCTGACGCTCATCTCGCTGCTGGCGCTGGGCTACCGCGACGAGGCGGATGCCTTCCGTCACTGGCTGCGGCGCACCAGCGCGGGGCGCGCGGCGGACCTGCAAATCATGTACGGCATCCAGGGCCACCGCCTGCTGCCGGAGGTGGAGCTGGCGCACCTGGAGGGGCACGACGGCGCGCGGCCGGTGCGCGTGGGCAACGGCGCGGTGAAGCAGCTCCAGCTCGACGTGTTCGGCGAGCTGCTGGAGGCCGCGTGGCTGTACGCGCGCGCGGGCGGGCCCCTGTCGAAGACGAACTGGACGTTCCTGTCGGGGCTGGTGGAGGAGGTGTGCCGCCGCTGGCGCCTGCCGGACCAGGGGCTGTGGGAGATTCGCGACACGCCCCGGCACTTCGTCCACTCCAAGCTGCTGTGCTGGGTGGCGCTGGACAGGGCCCTGCGGCTGGCCCGGGCGCGCGGGCTGCCGGGGCCGCTGTCGCGCTGGGCCCGCGAGCGCGCGGCGCTGCGCCGCTACCTGCTGGAGTGCGCGAAGGACGGCTGGTTCCCGCAGGCGTGCGGCGTGGACGCGGCGGATGCGTCCACGCTGCTGGTGCCGGCGCTGGGCTTCCTGCCGGTGGCGCACCCGCTCGTCCAGGGCACGGTGCGCGTGGTGCGCGAGCGGCTGGAGTGCGACGGGCTGCTGTACCGCTACCACGCCCCCGACGGGCTCGCGGGCGGGGAGGGCACCTTCCTGCTGTGCTCGTTCTGGCTGGTGGACGTGCTGGCCCACGCAGGCCAGTGGGACGAGGCGGAGCGGGTGCTGGAGCGGCTGCTGGGGTTGGCCAACGACGTGGGGTTGTACGCGGAGCAGGCGCTGCCCCAGACGGGCGAGGCGCTGGGCAACTTTCCCCAGGCCTTCACCCACATGGCGCTGGTGTCCACCTGCGCGCAGCTGTCCGCCGTGCGCTCGGCGCTGCGCCGGCCCTCGCCCGCGAAGGCGCGCGACTTCGCCGGCTTCGCGCTGGAGTCGCTGCTGGTGCGCCGGCGGGGGATTGCCCCGCGCCTGCCCGACGCCAGCCTGCTCGGCGTCTCCATGCACATGGCCGCGCCGGAGTGAGCACTGCTGGCGCCCGCCCGGCCGGCCGCCCTGCTTGCGGACGGAGGAGCCGCCCGGGCTTCTCCGTCCCCGGGGCATGGCCATCTTCGCCCAGGGGAGGTGTCTATGGTCGTCGGCTTCTTGGCGTCGCGGACGGGGCGCTGGCTCCGCATCGTGACAGGCGCTGGGATGGTGATGGGCGGGCTCGCGGCGGGGACTTCGAAGGGGACGGTGGTGGCGCTCGCGGGCGTGGGGACGCTCCTGGCCGCCACGCTGGACCTGGTGCCCGTGGCGCCCCTCTTCGGCCTGCCCGTGCGTGGCGAGGACCTGCGGCGGGAGCTGGGCGTGACGGAGGACGCGGAGCTGCTGGACGGGCTCCCGGGCGCGGCGTCCCGGACCTCGTCCCCGACGATTCACTGAAGCGCTCAGCCCTCGCGCACCTGGAAGGGGATGTCGAGCGTGCCGAGCGGCTTGCCCGTCTCCGCGTCGACGAGCCGCGCCTGGAGCACGACCTGGCTCTCTCGCTCGGACACGTTCGGGAAGTAGAGGAAGCCCTCCACGTGGCCGCCCGCCCCGAGCGTGCCCTCGGGCAGCGCCCGCTCGAGCATGTCCTGCGTGGGCAGCGGCTCCTGGCAGGCGTACCCGGAGTAGTACGGGTCCGGGTAGAACGGGCTGAAGAACGGACTCGTGTAGGGCCCCCACCGGCCTCCGCTGTAGGGGCCGTAGGAGCCGAAGGGGCCGTAGGGCCACATCCCGGACGAGAAGCCCGGGTGCAGCGACGTGCGGCCCGAGCCTCCGATGCCCTGCTCGCGCGAGGCGTTGCCGGTGCCCAGCGAGAAGGGCGGCAGCGCGGCGTAGCGGAAGCGCGACTCGCCACCGACGAGCGCGAAGTCCTCGTACTGGAGACGCAGGGGACGGCTGCCCCGGTTGTCCAGCTTCACGAAGACGGGAGTGAGGCTGCGCTCCAGATTCCCAGGGGAGCCCTTCCACGCGGCGCCGTCGGCGACCAGCTCCACGCCGGCAGCGGCCGCCGTGGCGGCGTCCCTGTCTCCCTGGAGGACCCGGGCGCCCGTCGTGGGTTGCAGCCGCGCCTCCGGAATGCAGCCCGCGGCGAGCAGCAGCACCGCACAGGCCAGCCCGAGTCCCCGACGCATGACGCCTCCTCCTTCGCCTTGAAGGTAGGGCGCGTGCGCGGCGGGCGTGGGCCCGGTGACTCGTGCCGCCTCGGGCGCCGGGCGGCGCGCGTGGGGCCTCAGTGGCTGGACGGCGGAGAGGGCTCCGCGGCCGCGTGGGGCCACGCCGGCGAGGTGAGGGCGCTCCAGTCCTGGCCGCGCGCCCACTCCTCGAAGGTGTGCCAGCGAATCTCCGGGTGCTGGTGCCGGAGCGTGAGGACGTCCGCGTGGTAGCCCACCCTGTCCAGCCACTCGTACATGGCCGCCAGGTCCTCGCTGCGCTCGCGGATGAAGTCCAGCGGGAGCTGCTCGTAGTGGATGCGGTGGCCGCTCACCATGGAGAGCAGCCCCGCGGCCTGCTGGCCCGTCACCTCGTCCGACGCCACGTCGATGCGCTGCTCCGCGTAGCGCTCCGGCTCCTCGAACACGCGCAGGGTGAAGGCGGCCAGGTCCTCCAGCGCCACCATCTGCAGCCCGCGCGAGGGCGGCAGGCCCGTGGCGAGCACCCCCGACTTCAGCCCCTCCTCGAACATGGGGCTGGTGAAGTTCTCCATGAAGAAGGTGGGGCCGATGATGGTGTAGCAGAGGCCGCTGCGCCGCACGTGCAGCTCCACCCGGTGCTTGCTGTCGAAGTGGGGGATGCCCGTGAGCTGCGCCGCGCCCGCCACCGACGAGTAGACGTAGTGACGGATGCCCGCCAGCCTCGCCGCGTCCGCCAGGTTCATGCCGTGGCGTATCTCCGTCTCCACGCCGGCCTCGAAGGGCGTGGCCATGGCGTACATGGCGTCCACTCCGCGCGCGGCCTGGACGAGCGAGTCCAGGTCATCGAAGTCCCCTGTCGCCAGCGCGGCCCCCATGGCCTTGAGCTCCAGGGCGGCGGGCGAGTCCACACGGCGGACAAGGGCGGTGACGCGGTGGCCGCGCTTCAGGAGCTGGCGGGCCACGGCGCCGCCCTGCTGGCCGGTAGCACCGGTGACGAGCACGGAGCGGAAGAAAGCCATCGGCATGGTGTGAACCTCGGGACAATGGATGTGGGGAAGGTGGGGACGGCAGGGGCTGGTGGCGAGCACGCGCGGATGGCCTGCACGGGCTCCTGCCAGGGGCCGCCGGGCCGGGGAGCAGGCGGGCTCCCAGGCTCCCCGGACGTCACTTCCCCCAGGGGGGCTCACGCGATGCTCGGGCGGCCCCCACCCGGTGTGCCGCGACTAGCGCTTCTTCTTGTCCGGGCCCTTGCGCGTGCTGCTCGGCTTCTCCTCCTTCGCGGCCGGCTTCGACTTGCCCTTGCCGGCACGGACCTCCTTCGCGAGGGCCGTGGCGCGTGCCAGGCCCTTGGAGCCCGTCGTCACCATCGCCTTTCCCAGCGAGGTCCGGGACACCGTGTCCAGCGCGCCCTTCGCCACCGTGTCCAGCGCGCGCCCCAGCAGGCCCTGCTTCTTCGCCGCCTTGGGGGCCTTTTCGGCGCTCGCCGCCGTCTTCTTGCGCGCGGAGACCGGGGCGTCGTGCTCCGGGGTGGGCGTCTTCGCCGTCTTCACCGGCTTCGCCGTGCGCGCCGGCTGGCTCGCGCGGTCCTCGGTGCTCGCACGCGTCGTCTTGGCAGTGGCCGTCTTGGCGGTGGCGGGCTTCGCCGTCTTGGCAGTGGCCGTCCTGGCCGTGGCGGGCTTCGCCGTGCTCTCGGTGGCCGGCTTCTCCGTGCCGCGCTTCCCCGCGGGCCGCTTCGTCGCCGCTGCGTCGCGGGTCTCCTTCTTGGCCCGGGCGGCGCGGCGTGCCTGGAGGCGCTTCACCGTCTCCGAGTGCGCCATGCCGTAGTGGATTTCACCCTGGTGCGCACCGGGCACCGTCTCCGGCTGAGTCTCCTGCAGCTCGCTCTTCAGCGGCTTCTGCTTGTCCTCGTCGTTGCCGAGTCGGTCCGGCGTGCCGACCGCGGACTGCATGGGCTTCTTGGCTTGAAAATGGTCGAAACTGTATGTCCTGGGCATCCCGCACTCCTCCTGTATCGAGCGCTCGCGCGCCCTCCCTTCCGCACAAGGTAGGAACCCTCCCGTTCAGTGGGCAGGTGCCCTTCGCGTCCGAATGGACAATCGGTGTCTCGAAGCGTGCGTCCGCGCGAGGGCTGTGTCGGGAATTGAAATCGCGAGCCCCACACCGGCGCGTGCGCGTGCCATGTTCCCGGCCACCATGAGCAAGCGCGACAAGCCGTCGGATTCGGAGCTGGTGGCCGCCGCACAGGCCCTCGACGAGGGACTGGAGCGGTTCGAGGCCCTCTCCGAGCAGCTCCAGAAGGCCCCCCTCCAGTCCGAGAAGCACCTGGAGCGGGCCTCCACCACCCTCAAGAGCCTGGCCGACATGGACGACCAGCTGCGCGCGCGTGTCACGGCGCTGGTGGGCGCCATCTCAAAGGTGCGCGACAGGCAGCAGGCCCAGGCCGAGGCTGTCCACCAGCGCGCCCAGGAGCTCCAGCAGCGCACCGAGGTCTTCAAGGACCTGCTCGTGCGCTACGGCACCATGGGGCAGAACGCGGGCGAGCTGAACGTGCAGATGCAGCAGTTCGCCCAGCAGCGCCAGGAGGCGAAGACGCCCGAGGAGACCGCCGCGCTGGCCGTCACCTTCCAGGCGCTCCAGGACCGGATGGCGCAGGTGGCCATCGAAGCGCAGGAGCTGGCCCAGGCCGCCGACGAGAAGGAGTTCCACGACATCGCCCGGCAGGCGGACTCGCTGCGCCAGCAGCTGCTGTCCGCGCGCAACAAGATGTCGCTGCTCCAGAAGAACTTCAGCTGAGGTACGTGGGCGCGAACTCGTCCGGGCTGTCGATGGGCCTGCGTCCCGCGAAGCCCTCCTGCAGCTCGTGCCAGTGCGTGACGGCCGGCTCGCCGAAGCGCCAGCACAGGTACACCGGGTCCTCGCCCCGGTGGGCGCGGAAGTCCACCAGCCCGTCCGCGCCCTTGATTTCCAGCCCCATCTCCTGGAGCTGGAGCAGCTCCCCGCGGATGCGCTCCAGCAGCGCATCGCGCTCCTCGCGCAGGGCGTCCAGGTGCGCGTCGGCCGTGCTCTCCTTCGAGCCCAGCGTGTCCGCGAGCTGCTGCGCCCGCTCCACCCAGGGACGGACGCGCTCGAAGGTGCGGGCCAGGAGTGGCACCAGCCGGTTGGCTTCTTCCACGCTGAAGTAGCGCATTGCCCTGAGCATGCAGCGGGTGGGCCCACCGCCGCTACTGCCTCCCGGCACGGGTAGGCCCTGGGCCCGCTCAGCCGCGCTTGAGCGAGGTGAGGTTGTCGGCCAGCCAGCGCTGGGCGGCCTCGCGCAGGGGGAAGGCGGCCTCGCGCTCGCGGAAGGCCGGGGTGTGCTCGGGGGCGCAGCGGCCGTCACCCTCCACGTCGGGCACATCCGAGGGACTGTCCAGGTCGGCGTGCAGCAGCGCGTGGAAGACGAGGTAGTCCACCACGAAGGCCGGCACGTGCGGCTTGTCCAGCGCGGGGTGGATGCGAATCTCGCGGAGGCGCGCGTCGTAGCCGCCCAGGTGGATGCTGCGCCGCCGCGCGCGGCCGGGCTTGCGCGCCCAGCCCACGTCCACCCCCACCCGGCCGTCGAAGTACGCGGCGCCGAGGCGGGCGGCGACGGCCTGCAGGTCGAAGCAGCGGCCCCGGGTGCGCAGGGGCTTGCCCGGGCGGCGCTCACGGCGCACCAGGCCCTTGTGCTCGCGGGCGTAGGACTCCAGTGCCTCGCGCGCGCCCTCGTCGCCCCGGCCCACGTAGTGCGCCATGGCCCTCACCACGCCGTCCGGGGCCTCGAGGAAGAGGTGGTGCACGCGCAGCCGCAGGCCCTCCGGCACGCGGCGGAAGCTCACCAGGGTGGCGCGGTTGTCCGTGAGCCGGAGGTGGACGGGCACGCCCATGGCCGACGACAGCCGCCGGGCGAGGGCCGAGGCCTGGATGACCGCGTCCTCACGCACGGGCAGCCGGTCGCGCGAGGCGGGTTCGGCTCGTACGGCGTCTTCCGGGCGCTCGGGGGCCGGAGCGTCGAAGAGCGCGAGCTGTGAGGTCGGGTGCGAGCGCATCCGCCGTCAAAGGTATGCCTGCCGGTCGAACGTTTCCACACGCAAGGCTGCCCTCCGAGCGAGGCGCGGACCGCACTGTTCGAAAATGTCGGGGGTTTCGAACGCCCAAATGTCCCGACATTTCCGAACAGTGTCCCCTCCGAGCGGGCCCGGAGGCGGAGTCGGCGCCGATGTCGAGCTGGCGCTCAAGCGGCCCGGGTACGGAAGGGGCCGGTGACTTCGTAGGTGACGCCGCGGCCGCCGGCGCCGCGCTGCGAGCTCAGGTAGAGGCGCTGGCCGTCCGGGCTGAACGCCGCGCCCGCCAGCTCCGAGCCGGGGTGGCCTACCACCTGGAGGAAGGGGGACACCTTCCGGTCTGGCGTAAGGAGGCACAGCTGCAGGTCGTCCCCGTCCTCGCACACGAAGAGCTCCTTCGCGCGCGACACGGTGACGTTGTCCACGCCGGCCAGCGGCGAGCCCGGGTAGCGCGCGGCCTCGTAGAGCACCTCCAGCCGCCCGGTGAGGAGCGTGAGTGCCCAGACGCGGTTGTCCCGCTTGGTGGTGAAGTAGACGACGCCGCCGTCGTACCAGCAGCCCTCGCCGCCCCGGAACGCCGTGGTGTCCCGCGCGGCCGGCTGCATGGAGGCGGAGACCTCGGGTGACACGGGCACCCACTCCACCTTCGCGCCCTTCAGCACGTCGCCGGTGACGCGCGCGGCCTCCAGCGTGCCCGTCTCCAGCGACGGCCACTCCGCCGGGGTGAAGCGGTAGAAGCGGCCGTCCTGCGCGTCCTCGGTGAGGTACAGGCGGCGGCCCACCGGGTCCACCGCGACGGCCTCGTGCACGAAGGCGCCCATGGCGGGCCGGGGCACGCCCTGGCCGGGCCGCGTCGGGTCGCACTCCCAGACGCGGCCCCGGGGGAACTCCTCGCAGGACAGCCACGTGCCCCAGGGCGTGGGGCCGCCCGCGCAGTTGACGTGGGTGCCGGAGAGGATGCGGTACGCGTCCGTCACCTCGCCCTTCGCGCTGAAGCGCACCGCGGACACGCCGCCGTCGGGAGTCACCTCGCTGTTGGAGGCGTACACCCAGCCGCCGTCCGGCATGGCGAAGCAGGCGCCGCCGTCCGCGGCCAGGTGCCACGTGTAGCGCGTGCCGGGGACGACCTCGTTGCCGCGGGCGATGATGCGCGAGGTGAAGCCGCGTGCCAGCCGCAGGCCGTGCGCGTCCGGGGCCTCCGCCAGCGGTCCATAGGGACCCACGGGGGCCAGCGTGGGCGGCGCGGCGTACACGTGGCGCCAGAAGGCGAGGCTGCCCAGGGCGAGCGTGCCTCCCCCGAGGGTGGCGAGGCGCAGGAAGTGGCGGCGTTGCATGGACCCGGGTTGTCGCTCAGGTCGCGCCCGTGGGGAAGCCCCCTGGAGGTCGGGGGCCAGCCCGGGGGGCAGCCGAGGGGCGCGCGCGTCAGGTCGGCGGCTGCACGGTGAAGTACCCGCGGCACAGCCGGTCCACGCGGCTCAACATGGTGGGGATGCGCGAGTTGCCGTGCATCCTCCGGACGTGGTCCGCGGCGGCCTGCGTCTCCATGCCGATGGCGGTGACGAACAGCGGGCGCAGGCTCTGCCCGCGCAGCACCGGCACCGCGGAGCCGGTGGAGTGGAACGCCGTCTTCGCCACGCCGATGACGGGCACCGCGCGGCACAGCGCCTCGTACAGGTGCGCGCCCAGGCCGGGCCGCTCCTCGCCCAGCCACACGTAGCCGTCCACGATGATGGCCTGCAGCGGCTCCTGCACCTGCGCCAGCACCCGCAGCAGGTGCGGCAGCTCGCGGCGGTAGAACTGGCCGGGCTCGTACGGCTCGGCCGGAGGGCCCCGGTCCACCAGGTGCGACGCCTCCGCGGAGTCCGTCCAGGCGCGGAACAGCACGCACACGGCCACGGTGAGCTCGGTGCGGTAGTCCACGTCCAGACAGGCAATCATCGGTCAGTCCTCCTCGGGGCCCAGGCCCCGCACCCCGGGACCTGACGCGGTGACGCCCACCCGGCTGACCGGGCATGGTGCAGGGCGGCGCTCATGGCTCCTCGTAGTCCTCGAGATCCACCTGCGCCGCACGCAGCCGCTCCAGCACCTCGGGCGCGGGCCACGTGGTGCGGTAGCGCGGTGGCCACAGCTCCGGCACCAGCGTGAGGCAGCCGGGCGCCAGCCGCTCCACCTCCGCCCACGGCACCAGGAAGTACGCCATGGGCGCCTCGTTCATCGACACCATGTCCGCGCGCGGCAGCAGCGGGTCCACGTCGTGGGTCCACACGCAATAGGTGATGGGGCGCCCGTCCTTCTTCCGGAAGACGGCGCTGAGGTTCGCGACGAACACGTCCGCGTCCCGCGCCTGGTGCACCTTGTCGAGCGACTCCTTCTGCGCCGTGTACTCGGACAGCGCGAGGCGCACGTGGGCCAGCCGCATCTGTTGCGCCAGCGCGTCGTCGCCAGGACGCAGGTACGGCACCACGCGGCCCGTGTCGTCCACCGTGTAGAGCGCAGGGGTGAGGCGGCGAGACGCGGCCTCGTACTCGCGGTCGCCGCTCTCGCACAGGCGGGCCACGGTGTCCGGGTTGGCGTCGCCGGCGATGAGCAGCGTGGCGCGCTCCGGGAGGATGGCGATGGGGCGCCCCTGCACCCGCGAGGCGAAGGAGGCGAGGAAGCCCGGGTGCAGCAGCCGCGACGTCTCGTACGTGTCCCCGGTGTCCACGGACCAGATGGGGCTCGGCTCGCGGTCATACAGCTCCACGCCGTCGGAGAGGTTGGCCAGGTTGGCGTGCGCCGCGGCGAAGGCCTCGTCCTCACTGGCGCCCCACTCCTGGAGGTGCCGGCGCTGGACGAACATGGCGGACTCCGGCAGGTCCACCACCAGCAACTCCAGCAGGAACGGCAGCGTGCGCCGGCTCACCATCTCCCGGTCCGGCCCCAGCTGCGCGAGCTGCGCCATGCCGAAGGTGGACGCGCGCAGCACGGGCAGCAGCCGCTCGCGGACCTCCTCCCACGGCAGCGTGTCCGGGCCCTCCTGCCACAGCGAGCCGAGGAAGCGCTGGATGACGTGGAGGCGCTGCTCCGGCGGCAGCTCCCGGGTGTCGGCGTAGAGGTTGTCCAGGAAGACGCTGCCCTGGCGACCGGCGCGGGTGATGTTGAGCCCGTAGCTCTCCGGGTGGCGCTCCACCTTCTCCACCGTCGTGTCCGCGCGCAGCAGCGCCTCCACCTGCTTCAGGAGGTACTCGCGCGGGTCCACGCTCCGCGCCTCGTTCGCGGTGGGTGCGGGGGCCGTCGGCGCGGCCGGCTCCGCCGCCGGAGCCTTCCTCCCGAAGAGCCTGTCCCAGAACCCCATGTGCGCTCCCGCGTGTGTGCCGGAGAGGAGGTTACGCCCGCCGGGCGTGGGGCTCCACCTTGACGGAGGCCCCCCGGCCCGCGAGGCCAACAGCGCTCAAGGCCTCACGGCGCTCACAGCCTCACAGGGCTCAGAGCGCCACACGGCTCACAGCTCCAGGAACGCGAGCAGCGCGCCCAGGTCCGCGTCGGACAGGGCCTCCAGGCTGTAGGGCGGCATGTTGCCGCCGACGCCGAAGAACTGGCCGTGCCGCACCTTCTCGATGACCACCAGCGACGGCGGCACGCCGGGGAACGTCTCGCCGTAGTCGGCCGTCACCTCCGGCAGAATCGAGGCCAGCTCCGTCAGCCGGCCCGCGCCCGTGTGCGGCTCGCCGTGGCAGCCCTGGCAGGCCGCGCGGTACACCTCGCCGCCGCGGGCCACGTTGCCGCGAGGCACCTCGGCGGCGTCCTTCACCACCGTGAAGGGCAGCGGCCGGGCGTCCCGGTTGGGGCTGATGCTCACCAGGTACTCGTACAGCGCGCGGCTCTGCGGCGAGTCCTCCGGCAGCGGCGCCACGCCCCGCATGAAGTTGACGTAGCAGAAGTTCACCGCGTCCAGCAGGCGCGTCTCGTACCCGCCCCACCAGCTCTTGCGGAAGGCCGAGTCGTGCAGCGTGTACCCCGAGTCCAGCCGCCCCGCCGGAGCCGTGGGCGTCGTCGCATGACACGTGGCGCACGAGAAGGCGTTGAACCCGCTCTCCGACAGCCGCGCGTCGTTGAACAGCCGCTCGCCGTACTCCGCCGCCGTCACCGGTGCATCCTTGCCGTCACAGCCCGCCGCCAGCAGGGCGAGCACGGCCAGGGCTCCCAGGCCCGCGCGCCTCATGGCTGCCCCCGCAGGATGCTCACCGAGTCGGGGAAGATGCCCACCGTCACCGTGCCCACCACGGTGCCCTCCGCCAGGTCCACCGCGTGCACCGTGCCCGGGCCCCGGTGGTCACCCTCGCAGACGACGAGCCCGTGGCGCTCGTCCGGCGTCAGCGTCACCTGGTGCGCGTTGAGACAGCCGGCCGCCGCCAGGTCCACCTCGCGCAGCACGGTGCCCGTCGTCGGGTCGATAACCGCCAGCGCATCCACGAGCTGGTAGGGCAGGTACAGCGTGCGCCCGTCCGCCGTGAAGGCCCCGAACATGGGCGGGCCGCGCAGCCCCTGCACGGTGCGCGTCGGGTCCATGGTCCGCGTGACGGGGTTGAGCACCTGCACCTGCCGGCTGGCCATGGAGCTGACCCACGCCTCGCCCGTGGTGGGCGACAGGGTGAGCGCGTAAGGCTCGTGCCGGGGGTTCACCGCCGTGCCCGTGTTGGCGGAGACCTTCACCCGCTGCACCGTGGGCGGGGCCGCCGACAGGTCGACGATGGCCACCTCGTCCGACCAGCACGCGACGTACGCCGTGCGCTCGTCCGCGGACAGGCGCACCGCGTGTGGCGCGGGGCACACGTCCACCATGGCCTTCCGGCGCATCGTCGCCGCGTCGATGATGGCCAGCCGGGCAATCATCTTGTCCTCGCCGTCGCCCCGGCGTGCGGCCTCGGTAATCTTCAGCGTGTCGAAGTGCGTCTGGTACAGCGTGCTCCCGTCCGCGCTGACGATGACGTCGCCGGGGTTCGGGTCCACGCGCACCGAGCCGACGAGCCGGTTGTCGCGCGCATCCAGCTTCAGGCAGTAGCCGTCCTCGGCGCCCGTGCCGTGCGTGCCGTGGGGCCCGGAGCCGCCGCCCGGCACGTAGTTGGAGATGCCGACGTAATAGAAGTCACCCCGGGGCGACACCGCCGTGTGGTGCGGCCCCTCCAGCTCCACCGGGTTGAGGCCCACCGGAACGCGCGCCAGCTCCTTGAAGCCGGGCGTGCCCACGGTGTCCAGCTCGATGAGGCTCAGCGTGTCGTCCAGGCTGTTGGTGACGAGGATGCGCCCGCCGGGCCCTGGCGGTGGAACGAGCGTTCCTTCCGCCCACGGGTCCGGGTGCGTGTACTCCAGGTCGTCCGGCGGCTCCACGCCGTCCACCGGGTCCGGGTCATCCGTACAGGCCGCCAGCGCCAGCGCGAGCGCCGCAGCCCACGCGCGGGCCCACGTCATCGCGCGCCCACCATGCGGAAGGTGCGCGGCGTGGCCAGGCGGTAGGGCCCCTCGCGCAGCCGGTTCTGCACCAGGTAGGCGCTCGTCACCTGGATGGACAGCTCCTGGTCCACGGCGCCCCGGAGCGTCTCCCACGTGGCCGCGTCCAGCTGCCACTCCAGGGTGGACGTGAGAATCTGCACGGGGCACTCCCGGCCCGGCACCGTCACCTCCACCCAGTAGAGGTCTCCGGTGAAGGGCGGCAGGTGCGCCTCGGCCGTGGGCAGAATCAGGTTGCCCAGCCACGCCAGCACCGAGCGGCCCTCGTCGCGCGGACGCACGTGGCGCGAGGGCTCCACCGGCCCCGGGAGCAGGCTGGCCAGCGGGGAGGACCACCGCCACGTTGGGGGCGCGTCGATGGTGGAGTACGACTCGCCGGGCGCGGGGGACTCCAGCGTCACCGCCTGCGAGCTGTCCGCCGGCTGGTCCTTCGCGTCCACCAGCGTGCGCCACGCCTCGTCGGTGGCGTCGCCCCCGTAGAGGGGCTCGCCGCACTCGGGCTCGGGCGGGTCATCACCACAGGCGGAGGTCAGCGACAGCAGCGCGGCGGCGCAGGAGGTCCACAGCAGCTTCCGTGAGAGCGTCTTCATGAGGGGGCCTATCGGTCGGGGCGCCGCCGGCCGCGGCGCCCCAGGGTGAGAGTCGTGAGGGTCGACAGAAGCATCAACAGGGGCACTGCATTCCCGGGCGCCGCGCCACACCCGTCGGTCTTGGGGGCCGGGGGCTGCTCCGGGTCGGTGGGCCCGCCGGCGTCGGGCGTCCCGGCGTCCGGCGTCCCCGCGTCCGGTGTCCCCGCGTCCACGGGGGGCGGCTCCTCGGGGCCGCCGTCGGGGCCGTCGGGGTACAGCGGTGCGCCGAGCTGCTCGGCGAGCTGCGGCCAGCGCGCGGGGCAGAGCTCCCGCACGGGCGTGCCCCGAGGGCAGTGGTGGGGGCCCTGGATGTCGTAGAGGCCGAAGATGGGCTGCCAGGTGGTCCCCTGGTCGGTGCTGCGCGCCAGCGCCCAGTCGTGCAGCCAGGTGGAGCCGCAGCCGTAGAGCGTCTCGCCCACGCGCAGCACGCACGCGTTGCCGGTGGGCAGCGGCTGCTTCTCCAGCGGGCCGGTGCTGGGGCCCCGGAAGAAATAGTTGAGGGTGCCCACCCAGGCGGTGTTGCCGTCGGAGGACAGGTCCATGTTGATGAAGCGGTCGGCCAGCACGTCCAGCTGCGTCAGCGTGCGGCCGCCGTCGTCGCTGCGCAGCAGGTGCGTGTAGCCCTGGGCGGACACCTGGAAGAACACCGAGTCCGCGGAGGTGGGCCCCACCGCCTCCACGATGAGGTCATACGGGCGCAGCAGGTCCGGCAGCGTGTGGGTGAACTCCTGCCAGGTGTCACCCGCGTCGTCGCTGCGCAGCAGCATCAGCTTCCCGCTCGCGTCGCCGGTGGCGTACACGCGGCGGGGGTCCGCGGAGGAGACGCGCACCCCGTTGAGCGTCAGGCCCGTGCGCAGCAGGGACGTGGCCTCCCACGTCTCGCCGCCGTCCCGGGAGCGGTGCACGCCGTTGGCCAGCCCCGCCAGCGTCCGGCCCGTGACGGCGTAGAGGATGCGGTCATCCGTGGGGTGCGCGGCGAGCCCCGTCACCCAGTTGCTGGCGAAGTACGGGTGCGTGTTCCACGTGCAGCCGCCGTCGGGCGAGCGCAGGAGCGCGTTGCCGCTGGCGGCCATGATGTCCCCCGCCTCGCGCCACAGGAACGCCCTCGGCTGCCACGCGGCGGCGCCCAGGGCGTCCGGGCAGATCCACCGGAACGTCTTGCCGCTGTCGCGCGAAATCACCGCGCCGAAGGTGGTGCCCACGAAGAAGTCCTCGGGGTGGCCCCGGCGCAGGGTGACGTTGGAGGTCTCCGGCAGGCCCGCGTGGGCGTGGGCGGCCGCACCCGGACCCAGGGCCAGCAGGGCGGCGAGGACTCTCCACGAGAGCGCGTTGCGAGGGTTCATCCACGAGACTCCAAGGTGCGTGCCGGCCCGGACTGCACGATAACGCCCGGGGCCTCGGGACATAGCGGCCCTGGAGCCTGGAGGGAGCCCCCGGGGCGCGCCTCCCTGCTCGTGCTCCGGCGGAGCGGGGGGAGCGGGGGCGGGGCAGGCCCCGGGTGGGACACACCCGCGGTGGAAGGTTCTCCAGCCGTCACAAGGTGGACGTGAGCCAGGCCCCCTGTCGTCCGGGGGCGGGTGTGCGACTCGCGCGGGGCTCGCCTCCCACCGTCCGGTCTGCTACGGACTGGGACTCGGCGCATGGGTCGCCCCTGGCGGGCGAGGCCCTGGGTGTCCCGGGGGAGAGCACGACATGGCGGGGTCCACGGTGGAGCCCAGGCTCAGCGATGACGGCGCGGTGCGGGCGGACGTGCCCGCGACAGGTGCCACCCGCGCCGTCTGGGAGGCGGTGATGCAGGGAGCAGTGGACGTCGCCGTCCGGGCCTACGAGGACCTGGCGGCGCCGCAGCGGGAGCGCGTGCTGGAGGAGTCCTCCGGCCTGCCCGCGCCCACGCGCTCCACGCTGGCGGACGTGCTGCGGCGGGCCCGGGACTTCGCGGGCGCGGCGCGGCTGCTGGAGGCGGACGGGGCGCACGCGGTGGCGGCGCCGCTGCACGAGCAGGCGGGGGCGCTGCGCCAGGCGGCCGAGGCGTGGCTGCGCGCCGGCGAGCAGGGCCGGGCGGCAGCGGCCTTCGAGCGCGCGGGCAGCTTGGAGCGCGCGCTGGAGCTGTACCTGGCGCTGGGGGCGCGCGAGTCCATGGCGCAGTGCCTCACGCGGCTGCAGCGGCCGCTGGAGGCCGCGGCGGTGTACCGCGAGCTGGGCAACGCGCACGCGGAGCTGGAGGCCCTGCGCGGGGTGCCGCCCGGGCATGCGCGGCGGCGCGAGGCGGTGCTGCGGATGAGCGCGCTGCTGGACGCGATGGGCGACTCGTGGCGGGCGCTGGTGCTGCTGGCGGACGCGCAGCGCGAGTCGGACGCGGCGCGCGAGGACAGCGCATTGCAGGCCGAGCACGGCCGGCTGCTGCGGCAGCTGGGGCTGGACGCGCATGTGGTGGAGCCCGAGCGCGCGCCGGTGCCGCTGGATGGCTACGAGTACCTCAAGGCCATTCCCATCTTCGGCGAGCTGCCGATGGAGGACATGAAGGACCTGTTCCGGATGGCGCAGCAGGTGCTCATCCCCGAGGACACCACGGTGCTGGAGAAGGGCGCGCGGGGCACGGGGCTGCTGGTGCTGCTGGACGGCACGGTGGACGTGTACAGCGGCCCGGGGGCGGATGCGCGGCTGCTCAACACGCTGGGGCCGGGGGCGTTCCTGGGCGAAATCTCGCTCATCCTGGACGGGGCCACGTCCGCGCACGTGAGGGCGCGCACGGCGGTGCGGGCGCTGCGGGTGACGCGGGTGGACTTCCAGCACTACCTGGACACGCACGAGGCGGCGGCGCTGCGCATCTACCGGCTCTTCACGCAGAACCTGGCGGAGCGCGTGCGCGCGCTGAGCGCGTAGGTGGGGAACCGCATGGCGGAATCACGCGGCACGAGCAGGGAGCGGGCCGTCCAGCTGGCCAGTGAGGGCAAGCTGGAGGAGGCGCTGGCCGAGTACCAGGGCGTGGCGAAGGGCGCCCCGGATGACGCGGAGGTCCGCCAGAAGGTGGCGGAGCTGTACGAGTGGCTGGGCCGCAAGCCGGAGGCCGCCGCCGCGTACGAGACGGCCGCGCTGGCCTGGACGAAGGCGGACCAGCCGCTGCGCGCGGTGGCCGCGTGTGTCGCGCTGACGCGCACCGGCGCGGCCCCCGCCGCGCGCACCCGCACCGCGAAGGTGTTGGCCGAGCGCTTCGCCCTGGCGCATCCGGCCGGGCCCGGCATCGGCGCCGCTTCCGGCGTGGGCGCCGGGCCGGGCCTGGGCACCGTGCCCGGCATCGGCGCGGTATCAGGAGCGGGCGCCGTGCCGGGCCTGGGCACCGTGCCCGGCATCGGCGCGGTATCAGGAGCGGGCGCCGTGCCGGGCCTGGGCGCCGCGCCAGGTCCGGGCGCAGTGAAGGGCACGCCCGCTCCCGCGGGGCCCGGCGCCTCGGTGCTCGCGCCGGTGCCGGAGGCCGAGGCCCCCGGCGCGGTGCCCATCCTGTCGCAGCTGGACCGGGAGGCCTTCGTCGCGCTGGTGGAGGTGCTGGAGGTGCGCGCCTTCTTCCCCGGCCAGGCGGTGGTGGAGGAAGGCAGGCAGGGCACCTCCATGTTCGCGCTGGTGGAGGGCCGGGCGGACGTGTCTCGCACGCTGGAGGGCGGCGAGCGCAAGGGGGTGGCCACCGTGATGCCCGGGGACTTCTTCGGTGAGCTGGCGCTCGTCTCCGAGGGGCCCCGCCTGGCCACCGTGACGGCCACCGAGCGCGCCGTGCTGCTGGAGCTGACGCGCGAGCGCATGGAGGCCGTGTCCGCGCGGCACCCCCAGGTGGGCGTCGCGGTGGAGGCCTTCTACCGCCGGCGCATGGTGGAGAACCTGCTGCGCAGCAACCCGCTGTTCACCAAGTTCACCCCGGAGCAGAAGGCCGCCGTGTCGCGCGACTTCCAGCTGCGCTCCGTGGCCAAGGGCGAGGCGCTGCTGACGCAGGGCCAGCCGGGCGACGCCTTCTACGTGCTGCTGCGCGGGCGCTGCACCCCGTGGCTGGAGCAGCTGCACGGGCGGCGCGTGGCGCTGGCGGAGCTGCGCGAGGGCGACGTCTTCGGCGAAATCTCCCTGCTGCTGGACAAGCCCGTGTCCGCCACCGTCCGCGCGGACGTGCCGGGCGTGGTGCTGCGCCTGGAGCGCGCCGCCTTCGAGAAGCACCTGCTCAGCCAGCCCGGCCTCAAGGGCATGCTGATGCGCATGGGCACCGAGCGCCTGCAGCGCACCGCCCAGGCGCTGGCCTCCGGCCGCGTCCTCCACGAGGGCGACCTGCGCGTCTGACGCGCCCACCCGCGCAAACGAGGACGCCCGGGCTCCCATGAGGGAGACCCGGGCGCCGGGACTGCTCGCGGCCCTGGCCGGTGGCGCTACGTCACCACCGGCCAAGAGCCCGCCACTACATCGAGTAGCCGAGCGTCAGGCCGAACACGTGGGCCTGGCCGCCGTACGTGCCGGTGGCGCCCGGCGCGTCGCTCTGCTTGTCGGACAGCGAGACGAACTGGTACGCCGCGTCCGCGCGCAGCGCGCCGAACGCGTAGCCCACGCCGCCCGTCACGGCGATGCGGTCCGAGTCCGGCAGGTCCGGCGTCAGCGTCTCGCGGGGGCTGGGCGTCGGGTCCGCGACGAAGCCGGCGCGCACGCTCAGCGCGTCCGTCACGCCGTACTCGGCGCCCAGGTGGAAGTTCCACGTCGCCCGCCAGCGCTTGGGCAGCGGGTTGTTGAGCGCCGGGTTGTCCGGGAACTCAATCGCCAGCTGCTGGAAGTCCGACCAGTCCACCAGGTTCGCATCGAAGGCCAGCTTCAGCCGCTCGATGGGCGTGAAGGCGATGCCCACCGCCAGCGACTGCGGCAGGGTGACGTCGCCCTGCACGCGGGTGTCCGAGGTGCGCGTCTGGAACTCCGCCGGCACGTTCTGGAAGTCCGCGTGGCCCTTGAACGTGAGGTCCATGGCGCTGCGGTAGTGCGCGCCCGCGGAGAGCAGCTTCGGCACCAGCTCCGCCTGGACGCCGGCGTTGAAGCCGACGCCCCACGCCGCGCCGCCCAGGTGGACGTTGCCCTCGGACTCCACGAAGTCCAGCGCGCGCTTGAGCTCCAGCGTGCCCCGGCCGATGTTGATGCCGGCGCCCAGCTTGAGGCGCTCGTGCACCTGGTACGCCACCGTGGGGTTGATGTTGTAGACGGCCATGGCCGACTCGCGGGCCCGGAAGCGGCCCGAGAAGTCATCCACCCAGCGGCTGCGCGCACCGAACGGCGTGTACACGCCCACGCCCACGGCCAGGCTGTCCATCACCTTGTAGGTGACGAACAGGTGCGGCGGCGGGGACAGCGTCGTCTTCTGCCCCTCCTCCGTCCCGCCCGTGCGGGTGAACTTCAGGTTGGGGAGGATGCCGGTGTCGCCCACCGTCACGTCCAGCTTCTTGTCACCCAGGATGTTGGCCGCGTTCGAGTAGATGGCCGACGAGTCGTCCAGCCACGCGACGGCCGCGTTGCCCATGCCCGTGGAGCGGGCGCTCTGGGTGTTGATCTGGAAGCCCGCCGCCTGGCTGGTGCCCGCGGCGAAAATCGCTACCAGGGAGAGTGTCTTCTTCATGGTGTGTTCTCCTCTCTCTCTGTGCGGTTACGGGATGGCCGGCGCGCCGGACTGCAGGAAGCCGGCGACCTGGCCCTGCGCCGCGTCGCGGACGGACTTGAGGAATGCGGCGGTCTGCGCGTCGGCGCCGGGGTCGAAGATGGCCAGGAAGCCGTGCTTGACGTCCGCCGGCAGCGGCGGGACGTCGAACATGTAGCTGGCCACCGAGCGCTGCGGGTTCTGGTTGGCGGCCGCCACCAGCTTGTCCGTCACCGGGTTGGGGATGACGTTGTCGCCCTTGATGTACTGGATGAACGCCTGGCGCTCGGCCGGCGCCGAGGGAGCGTTCTCCAGGTAGTAGCCGTAGTTCACGGGGTCCGCCGGGTCCAGGATGGTCCGGGCCAGGCCGATGAACTCGTCGAACTGCGGCGTGCCGGGGGTGCGGCCCAGGGGGGCGAGCGCGGCGAGGAAGCCGTTGCGGCGCGCGACGAAGACGGGGTTGGTGGCCGTCAGCAGCACGTCCACCAGGCCGCCGCCCGCGGCGTTGAGCGCCACATGGCGCATGCGCGGGGACACGGAGGCGGCCAGGGTGCCCTGCAGGCCGCCGAGGCTCTGGCCCACGTAGTCCACGCGGGTGCCGTTGAGGGTGCCGGCGCCGGCCGCGGCGAGGCGGCTGTTGATGCCGTCGCTGCCCAGCACGCGCGCCAGCTGCGCGAAGTCCACCACGCTGTGGCGGAAGTTGTCGCGCGTGGCGAACAGGTTGGTGAGGTTGAGGAAGTTCCAGCCGGAGACGACCGGCGCGGACGCACCGGCCTCCGACAGGAAGCGGCCGCCCTCGCACTTGCCCGTCGCGTTCACGCAGCGGCCCTGGCCCTGGGACTGGCACACCAGGTCGCCGTGGACGGCGGTGGGGTCCGTGGACGTGGGCGCCGGGTTGCAGGCGATGGCCGTGGTGGTGACGCAGCGGCCGAAGGTGGCGCTGCCCGGCGTGACGTCGCAGGTGCCCGCGGCGCAGGCCTCGTCCGGGTCGTCGATGACGGTGGGGTTGGCCGGGTCGCCGTACAGGATGGGCGCCTGCGGGGAGATGCCCGCGCAGCTGGTGCGGTCACCGTGGTAGACGGAGTCGATGGCCGCCACCGCGAAGCCGCTCGCGTTCAGCGTGTTGGCGACGACCAGCACGTTGCTGCGGTTGCCCGTCAGGCCGTGGCCGAAGACGACCACCGGGTAGCCGCCCTGGGGCGCCGGGGTGTTCGGCAGGAACAGCATGAACGGCAGCCGGTCGACGCGAGTCTCCGGCAGGGGACGGTTGAGCACGCCCTCCACGTCGCTGAGCATGTAGGGCGACAGGAAGCCGCCGACGAAGGCGCGGCCCACCGCCGCGTTGTCGAAGCCCAGGGCCTGCATGGTGGCCTTGAGGTTCGTCGTCTGGTCCGTCAGGTACTGCGGGTCGGCCGGCACGGCCAGGCGGGGGTCCGAGGGCGCCGCGTTCAGCTTCTCCAGGACGGCGCGGGTGCTCTGCGTGGTGAACGCCCACGCCAGGCTCACGTCCTGGCGCTTGATGCCATTGGCCTCCAGCGCGTCGAACAGGGGCTTCATGCCCGCGCGGATGGGCTCGAGCTGCTGGGCCAGGGAGTCGGGCAGCACGGACAGCTGGCTCCTGCCGTCCACGAAGATGGGGTTGGCCAGGCGCAGGATGGCCATGGCGGTGGCCGGCGCCACGACGCGGCCCTTCTGGTCCTTCATGGCCAGCGCCACCTTGCCCTCCGCGTTCCGGATGCGGCTCAGCATGACGGCGGCGTACTGGGTGGCCTCGTCGAGCGGGACCTCGGGGACCAGCTGCAGCTGCTGGGGCCCGGTGGAGGCCGTGCCGTCCGGCCTCTTGCTGGAGGCGCAGTCCAGGCACACGCGGACCTTGGGCGTCGTGCCCTTGTCGCGGTTGGTGAGCTTGACGAACTGCACCGTCGCGCCCATCACCACCGTGTTGGGGTCCAGCAGCGAGCCGTTGTCGATGGGGCCGAGGTTGGCGCCGTTCTCCGAGACGATGGGCGCCGTGGTGGACCAGCCGTCCAGGCTGTTGAGGCCACGGATGAGGTTCTTCTCCAGGTCGGAGGCGGTGGCGGGCGGCGTCGGCAGCCGCAGCGTCGCCGGGGCCGTCGCGGTGGCCGGGTTGCGCAGCAGGTCGTTGGGGAAGGGGATGACGGGCGCGACGGGGTCCGGGTTGAAGGACATCTCCGGCTGGTTCATCACCGTGAAGGTCCACAGCAGGACGATGTCATCCCGCTTGAGGTTCCACTTGGAGGCCGCCGCGTCGATGACGGGGCCGTAGTTGCGGCGCAGCTGCTCCAGCTGGAGCGCGGTGGCCGTCTGCTGGGCGATGCGCTCGGCGGGGTCCGTCGCGGTGGCGGGGATGAGCTCGGTGGCCGCGCGGCAGTTGCGGTCCGTCAGGTCCTCGCAAGTGACGAGCGGAACCTGCGAGCTGGCGAAGGCCCAGGTGGCGGAGGCGACGACCGGCTCGCCCTCGACAGTCTTGAGGCCGTTCTCACCGCCCACGAGCACCACCGCGTAGCGGCCGCCCTTGGGCCAGCCATTCGGCGCGAGGACGTTGATGCGCTGCGTGTCCTTGTTGTACGCGACGACGTAGTTGGGCGGCCTGGCCAGCGGCGAGCCCTCGTAGAGGTCCAGCACCTTCACCGTGTCCGTATTGACGGTATCGGGGTTCAGGTTCTTGACCTGGGTGCTCGCGCTCACCGCGGCGGGGAAGCCGTCGAGCGTGTTCAGGTAGTCGCGGGTGAACTCCTGCTCGGCGGCCGGCGCCTGCGGATTGATGGGCGCGTTGACCAGGCCCGTGGTCCGGTTGATGGCCAGGTCGTTCGGCGTCGGGACGATGGCCGGAGAGGCCGCGGGGTCGAACTCAGCGACGACGATTGCATTGGTGGGCGGTGGATCC
Source organism: Pyxidicoccus xibeiensis (assembly GCF_024198175.1). Lineage (NCBI taxonomy): Bacteria > Pseudomonadati > Myxococcota > Myxococcia > Myxococcales > Myxococcaceae > Pyxidicoccus > Pyxidicoccus xibeiensis. The sequence goes on along the minus strand of NZ_JAJVKV010000004.1, from coordinate 1,027,158 downwards.
TGAGCAATGTCCGGAGTACACGCCGCCACACCCAGGGCACAGGCCCCGAGGAACAACACCTTTCGCATGGGTAAAACCCCTCCGCGTCCTTAGGTGGACTGCTGGAAACGATTCCGTGGCGTAGCACGTCCCTTGGTTGCCCGGAAGACAAGCGACTTGACGCGTCGTGTCAGTGGTGATGGGGCGTGCGGGCGGATGAGACGGAGGGTCTCTGGCCCGCTGCGCGGCGCTCGGGTGCGGGCTACGTTGGGGGCATGAATCGACTGCTGAGTGTGCTGGTGGTGACCGCGGCCATGGTGGCGCACGCGGAGGAGGCCGGAGGGCTGACGTGGACGGCCCCGGCGGAGTGGGCGGCGCAGGGCGCGCGGCCCATGCGCGCGGCGACGTACAAGATTCCCGCGGCGAAGGGCGATGCGGAGGGCGGCGAGCTGGCCGTCTTCTACTTCGGCCAGGGCCAGGGCGGCGCGGTGGACGCCAACGTGAAGCGCTGGGTGGGCCAGTTCCAGACGGCGGACGGCAAGCCCGTGGACAAGCAGGCCAAGACGAAGACGGAGAAGGTCAACGGCCTGCCGCTCACCACGGTGGACGTGAAGGGCACGTACGCGGGCGGCGGGCCGATGATGGGCCCCTCCACGCCGAAGCCGGGCTACCGGCTGCTGGGCGCCATCGTCGAGGGCCCCGAGGGCGCCGTCTTCTTCAAGCTGACGGCCCCGGAGAAGACGGCGGCGGCCTCGGAGAAGCCCTTCCGCAAGCTGCTGGAGTCGGTGAAGAAGAAGTAGCAGTCGCGGGCGGCTACTTCGTCCCCTTGGCGGGCTTCACGGCGCTCTTCTGTGCCGTGGAGCCCTGCGCCGCGAGGGCCTTCTTCACGGCCGCGGCGTTGCGCTGCGCGGGGAGGTCCGGCATCAGGAGCACCTCGATGCGGCGGTTGCGCGCGCGGCCCTGCGGGGTGGCGTTGCCGGCGATGGGGCGCATCTCGCCGTAGCCGGCCGCCACCAGCCGGCGCGCGGGCACGCCGCCCTTGTCCTGGAGGAAGCGCACCACGTTCACCGCGCGCGCCACGGACAGCTCCCAGTTGGTGGGGAAGGTGGACTGCAGCTTCTGGGACGGCGGCGAGTCGTCCGTGTGGCCGGACACCTGGATGAACCGGTTCTCCACCTTCGCCAGCACGCCGCCCAGCCGCGTGAGCACCTCCTGACCGCGCGTGCTGATGCTCGCGTCGCCGGAGTCGAAGAGCACCTTGTCCACCAGGTCCACCTGGATGCGGCCCTCGCCCTGCGTCAGCCGGATGGCGCCGTCGGCGATTTCGGCCTTCATCTTGTCCTGGAGGTCGTCGTAGGTGGCCTTGAGCTTGGCCAGCTCCGCCTCCTGCTCCTGCACCGTCTGGCTCAGCTGCGCCTTCTCCGTGCTGAGCTGCTCCTTCTCGGTGGCCAGCTTCGTGCGCTCGGACTCCGCCGCCGCCAGCTTCTCCTCCGCCAGCTTGCGCGCGTTCTCCGCGTCGCGGGCGCGCGCGGCGGCCTCGTCGGCGGCCTGCTTGGACTGCTCGGCCAGGGCCTGCGCGGTGCGCGAGCTCTGGAGCGCCAGGTACATGACGCCGCCCGAGAAGAGCACCACCAGCGCCGTCACCAGCCAGGGAACCCACGTCTTTCCTCGCTGCTGCTGCCCGTGCTCTCGCGGCGACTCCGTCATGTCGTGACCTCCGAAGGGGGGAGTGGGCCCTCTTGGGGAAGAGGCCCTGTCTCCTTGCGTGCGGAAGGAGACCCGGGGATGCGCCCGGCACTCACCGTAGCGACAGCGCCCGGGTGCGCCTCAAGGCGCCCCGGGTGCGTGCAGGTATCTGGAGGTTCAACCTTGCAGCTGCGTCAGAATGGGAGCCAGGAGGGACGCACGCTGCGTGGGTCACTCAGCGCATGGGAGAGTTGCGCGCCCAGGTCGCCGAAGGCCTGGTCGTCCAGCCACATGGCCTCGATCTGCTGCTTGCCGAGCTTCACCTCGTGGCGCTTGCCGTTGGCGGCGGTGGCGACCACGGTGTCTCCGCCCGAGTACGTGACGCGGAAGGGCTCGCCCCAGATGCGCACCTGCTCGTCGAACTTCATGCCGGGGGGCACCTGGGTGGTGAGGTTGGTGCCGCGCGAGCCGGGCTGCTTCAGGTCGTCCATGAAGCCGCGCAGGAAGTCGCGCGTCACGCCGCGCGTCTGCGCATCGAGCGCGGGGTCCACCTTCGCGTCGTAGCCGAAGCCGAGCATGCTGTTGCCCTGCTTGGGGTTGGTGAGGTCCCAGGTGGGCACGCTGAGCATGAACTGGTTGGCGCGCGGCTGGGTGCGGTCCTTCCAGTCCTGCGCGTTGGTGGCGTTGTCCTTCAGCAGCGCGAAGCCGTTGAAGCCGTTCCACACCACGTCGTCGGTGTCGAGCTGGCCGGTGGGCAGCGGCCTGGGCGTGGCCTGGCCATTCACGGGGTGCGCGTTGCCTCGCGAGTAGAGCGACGCGCCAATCTGCGGCAGGTCGTTCTTGTTGTAGCCCATGGGCAGGTTGTCCAGCGTGCCGCCGTCCACCAGGTGCATGCGGCGGCCGGTGGTGGGGTCCACCACCTGCACGGGCTCGAAGACGCCGGGGATGGCCATGGAGGCGCGCATGGCGAGCGCCACCGGCGTGTCCGGCGTCGTCTCCTGGCTGAAGACGAAGATGCGGTCCTTCGCGCTCTTGAAGCCCTCGGGGCCCACCGCGGTGTCCATCGCCTTCGCGGCCACGAGCTGCAGGGGCACCTTCAGGTCCGCGAAGGTGACGGGGCGGTCCTTGATGCCCGTCAGTTCGCGCAGCTTCTGGTCGAAGAGGTCATACGCGGCCTGGCCATCCAGGAGGCCGCCGTCCTTCAGGTCGAAGTCGAAGTCGTAGAGCTTGCCCAGGCGCGGGTCCTTCGCCACGTCCTCCAGCTGCTTCGGCGTGGCGCCGGTGGCGGCGAGGGCCGCGGCGATGGAGCCGGCCGACGTGCCCGTCAGGCTCACCGGCACCACGCCCAGCTCCTGCATCTCGCCAATCATCGCCGCGTAGCGCTTGCCCTTGCCGCCGCCGCCCTCGAGGCTGAGGTGCACGCCGATGGGCTCGCCGCCCTGCACGGGCATGCCGGCCGCCTCGCGGGCCTTCGCCACGGACGCCGTGTACCGGGCGGCCTTCGTCGCGTCGCCGCCGGAGATGAAGTCCAGGGGCGCGGGCGGCTTCGTCACCGGCGTGCCGGCGGGGAACTTGCTGGCGTGCAGCTGGCCGTTGGGGACTTCCTTCGCCATGAACTGCGGATCCACCCACAGCGAGCCCGGGCGGGGCGCGGTGGCGCGGGTGTAGCCGGACGTCTTCGTCAGCTCGGCCTCGGCCTTCGCGAGCGCGGCCTTCACCTCGGCGTGGCGCGGGTGGGTGGCGGGGAGCAGGTCCAGCTCCAGGCCCAGCGCGCGCACCTTGGAGAGCGAGTCACGGAAGCCCTGCGTCTGGGCGACGAGCTGCTTGCCCTGCGCGTCGTCGATTTTCGGCGGGAGGACGCGCTCGAGGACCTTGCGCAGGTCGCCCAGGTCCACGTCGAGCAGCTTGTCGAAGGGAATCTGGAGCGGCTTGCCGGTGAGGGTGATGCCCGCCCACGGCTTGTCTCCGGAGCCGAGCATGCCCGGCGGCTTCGGCAGGCCGAGGCGGCCGAGGTCGGGGAGGCGGGCCTCGAAGCCGTCGACGAGCTGATCCGCCTTGCGGGCCACGTTCTGGAGGCCCTGACCCAGCTTGGAGAGGAGGTCGTTCTTCTCTGCCTTGCGCGGGGCCTGCGGGACGGGCGCCTCCGGGGCGCGCCTGGGGGCGGCCGGGACGGAGGAGGAGGGGGGCTTCACGCTCATGGTGAGGAGGCTCCGGGAGGACGACCTGGGGGAGTGTAGCGGGATTATCGCGCGTACCTTGTCGCAGGTTGTGTGTCCTGCTTTCGGGACGCGGCTTTGCGTCGGCAAGCCCCTTGCTATGGCTGATCCGCGAGGCCCCAGCGCCTTGGTTTCCGGAGGCATTCCGTGACGAGTTGCCGAAGTCCCCAGCTCCAGTCCCTCATTGTTCGCGCGGTGACGCTCTTCCCCGAGGACACGGTCCTCTCCGCACTCCAGGTGATGCATCACCACGGAGTTCACGTGCTGCCGGTGGTGGACGGCAGGGGTGGAGAGCTGCTGGGCGAGGTGACGGAAGGGGAGCTGCAGCGCCTCTCGGCGTCCGCGCCCCTGGCCCGGCTGGCTGAAATTCTGACCGTGAAGGCACTGAGCGTCCCGGAAGAAACGACGGTGCTTCCGTACGAGCCGGCGCTGTCCGACGCCTCGCCGCGCTGGCTGCACTGAGCGCGGAGAGCCCGGGCCCGTTCACTGGCGGACGTGAGCGCCGATGGGCACGGTGGCAGGCCCCCGGCTTCAAGGGGCGGGCATTTCATGGCCGGCGCCTTCACGGGTGCCGCCAGGCGGACGCAGATGCCCCCTGCGGTGTTTGCGCTTTCTCACCCGAGCAGTTGGGATGAGGAATGCTCATGCGCTCCGCCCTCTCGTCTCCGTGTCTCCTGGGGCTGACCGCGCTGCTGCTGGCGTGCGCATCCTCTACTCCCGCGACGCAGGTCGTGGCTGGCGCGGAAATCACTGCCACGTGTGAGCGCCCGGGCGCAGACCAGTGCGTCACCCTGGGCTGTGACGAAGGCTGGTGCGCCTTCTTTCGCTGCGAAGACCTCGCGCCGCAGGTAGCACCAGCGAACATGCCCGCTGCGCGGCCTCCGCTGCGCAGGGGCTGGGGCGTGCGCCTGGGAATACGCAGTAGCGCCCAGCCGGTGATGACCTTCCAGTGGCGCCCCGATGTCCAGGTGCGCCCGGTCTTCCAGCTCCCGGCGGGTCGGTTCGTCAGGCACCACATCTTTCCCCAGGCCCCTGACCTCGCCCTCTACTTCCAGCGGGCGGGCATCAAGATTCACGACTTCACACTGCTCATCCCGGAGTACGTCCACTGGCGCATTCACGGCGGCGGGCCACGAGGAGGACGCTGGAATCAGGCCTGGGCGGACTTCATCAAGGCCCACCCGCGTCCTCCTCCGCCAGAGGTCATCTACCGCCATGCCGGCGAGCTGATGTTCCGCTTTGAGCTGACCGGGAAGGTCATGCCCTACTACAGCCGGTGACGGCAGCCGCGTGAGGAGGAAGGGCGTTTGAGGTTCTACCAGGTCGAAGAGGACAGGGCGGCGGGCTACACGGGCGACCTGCGTGCCGTTCCCAGATGGGGGTTCCCTGGCATCACTGCCTGTCCCGGGTGTGGCGCGGGCGGTGGCCAGGCGGGCCTCCAGTATCCCTGTGTCGACCTGTCGAGCCTGCCCGAGCTTGAGCGCAAGGAGCTCGAAGACCCGGGCCGGCAGGTCGGCTTCGAGGACTTCCTCCGGCTCAGGGAACGGGTGCGGCCCCACGCACCCGGCTGGGCCCGCCTCGAGCCCGGCGCGGACTTCGGCCCGCTGACAGGCACAGCCAGTGGCACCTTCGGCCCACTCTTCATGCAGAACCCCTGGTCGCTCTACCTCCGCCGCGAGGCGCTGGAGCAGCTTCAAGGCGTGGGCGTGCGCGGGTTGACGGGCTGCCCACTCGCCGTGCGCTTTCGCGAGAAAAGCCCTCCCGGCCTGCTCGCGTTGCAGCTCGAGCTCCACGGACGCTTCCATCCGGACTGCCTGCCGCCGGACCGCACTCCTCCGTGCCCGAAGTGCGGAAGCGTCCGTCACGCGATGCCAGAGCCCCCCATCCTCGATGCGGCCTCCCTGCCGGAGCACACGGACCTGTTCCGGCTCGACGCCTGGACGACCCTGATTGTCGCAAGCCAGCGCTTGGTGGAGGCCGTGCAAAGGCTCGCGCTGGATGGCGTCAGCTTCCGTGAGCTGAGGGTGCGGTAAATCAGCGCGAGGCCCGGCTCACTCGAAGGCCGGGAGGGCGTCCATGGTGGCTGGTGGACGTTCTACCGCCTGGGAATCTCTTCCAGCCAACACCCATTCCGAGTGACTGGCGGCTGGCTGACGGCTCGGACTTGAGGGCGGGCTGCAATCCTACGTCGAGTCCACAGCCTGTAACCGGTGGCCCCCGGGCCTACAGGCGTTCATTTCAGGGGGGCGGAGGAGGCGTGGCATGAAGGCGGTCGCAATCATCCTCGCTGCGGGTGAGGCCCGGCGGATGGCCCATCCCAAGGCACTCATCGAACACGAAGGGGGAAAGAGCTTCCTCCAGTCCCTGGCGTCCACCTTTGGCAAGGCGGGCTGCTCGGTGCTGGCGGTGGTCGGAAAGGACTCCGAGGTGGTGCGCGAGCAGCACCCGGGGCTGGACATGGTGGAGGCCGAGCGGTGGCAGGAAGGGCTGCTGGTCTCCGTGAAGACGGGGCTGGAGGCCGCGCTGGAGGCGGGTGCGGACGTCGTGCTCCTGCACCCGGTGGACATGCCCGCGCTCCGGGCCTCCACGCTCAAGTCCCTGCTCAAGCTGGTGGGCGAGACGGACGAGCTGCTGCGTCCGGAGTTCGAGAGTGCGCCGGGCTGGCCCCTGGTGCTCTCCCGCGCCGCCGCCGAGCGGCTGCGCACCGCCGAGGGCGCGCAGCTGGAGCCCGCGCTGACGGCACTGAAGCTGCGGCGGGTGCCGGTGAAGGACCCCGGCGTGGTGGTCAACATCAACACGCCCGAGACGTATGAGCGGCTCTTCGGCACCGCGCCGAAGCTGGCGCCTCCGCCCAAGCGTCGCGGGAAGCGGACGGGAGGCTCCACCACGGTGGGGGACATCGGCGGCTCGGCGGTGCCCATGGCCGCGGCGTCCGACGAGTAGGTCTTTCAGGGCCGGAGCTCCCCACCCGGGTGGCTCCGGCCTGGAGTGTCTTCTCTTCCCAGCGGCGACCTGGCCCGGGACACCGCCCACGGCGGACCCGGGCCCGCGCGCCGCCGGACTTCAGAACGTCAGTCCGAGCCCCGCGTAGGGGCCCGCGAAGCCCTCGGCGTGCTCCACGTCGTCCACGTGGCCGGCATCGTTGAGGTACAGCCCGCGCCAGCCGCCTCGCATGTTGAAGGCGCCCAGGTGCAGGGCCAGGCCGGCCTGCGCATCCACCTGCCGGTGCGGGAAGGGCGTGGCCTGCAGGCGCGCCTCCACGTCCACTGGCGAGCGGCCGATGCACGCCTCCACCGAGGCGCCGAAGCTGGGGCCCACGAAGAGGACATGCGGCGCATGCGCGCTGGCCACACCGGCCTCCACGCGCACGCGGCCGCGGTCTCCCGCCCACAGCGCCGCGGTGACGTGCGCGCTCAGCAGGCTGATGCGGTCCAGCTCGTCCGAGCCGTCATCCGCCGGCAGCACCAGGCCGGTGTAGCGCGTGTCGAGTCCCATGCGCCGTCCCTCCATCGCCATGGACAGCCCCATGGCCCCGCCGTCGCCGAGCAGGTCTCCCTGCACACCCAGGCGGACGAGCAGGGGCACGGCCTCGTGCCGCTCCTTCCGCACCCGGGTGAGGGCCACCACCGGGCGCGGCCGGGGGGCGAGGATGGCGCCCGCCACGACGAGGTCCACCAGGGGACGGCGCGCCACCACCACGCGGCGCCTGCGCCGGGGGGCGTCGTCATCGTCGTCCTTCGGCTCCTGCTGGACGGGTGTGGCCCGGTGCGTGCGGGGCCGCTCGTCCCGCGACGGGCGCGAGCCCCCGTCCTTGTTGCCCCCCGACGAGGAGGAGCGCTTGCCGAAGCGCGCCTCGGCGGAAGCAGAACCCAGGAGGACACCGGCCGCGAGCGCGGCGCACAGCAGGGACTTCACAGAGGGCACGGGCCTCTCCTCTTCTCTGGACTCGGGAACCGGGGGATTCAACCGTCTTCCCGGGGTGGGATTCCATGGGCCCCCGGGAGGTGCCTGTCGTCGCCCAACATCTCCTGTGCGCCGCCGGACAGGCCCTCCTCCGGGGCGCGGGGCGACTGACCGCGGGTGGACCCTCGAGCCCCGCCGAACGTGCAGCAAGACGCGCGCTCCTGGAAGCTCCCGCCTCGCGGTTGCAGCAGCAGCCGGTGTCGCCGGGTCATCAGGCCCGCGCCGCCAGGGCTCCGGGGGCCTGTAATATCTGCATGATTCCGCCATGCAGATGCTCATGGTCCGACAGTGAGCCCCCGACGCGTGACGCGGATGCACGACTCACGTGCCTCACGCGAAAAGAGCGGCTAGGGTGGCTGTCGTGACCCAGGTGTCAGCGCGCTCCACGGTCCTCCTCGTCGAGGACGATCCGGACCTCCGGGGGGCGATGGCGGAGGCCCTCCGCGACGAGGGACATGAGGTGGTGCTGGCCCTGGATGGGGAGGAGGGGCTGCGGTTGCTCACCGCGCTCGAGACGCCCTGCCTGGTGCTCATCGACCTGGAGACGCCGCTGGTGCGCGGCAGCGTCCTGGTGGAGCGGCTGAGGGCGGACGCGCGCTTCAATCGGACGCGGGTGGTGGGGTTGACGGGAGACCCGCAGCCCGTGCCACCCGGCGTGGCGGCCCTGCTGCGCAAGCCCGTCAGGTTGGAGACGCTGCTGACCATGGTGCGGCGGCACTGCCCGGGTCAGGACGCCGCCACCGGGAGCGGCAGCTAGTACGTCAGCCCCGCGCCGAAGAAGGGGCCATGGAACGTGTCCACGTGGGTGACGCCGTCCACGAGGCCCGCGTCATCCAGCACCATGCCCCGGTAGCCGCCGCGCAGCACCAGCGCGCCCAGGTGCAGCGCCAGCGCGGCGCTCGCGTCCACCTGCCGGTAGGGGAAGGGCGTGGCCTGCACCCGCGTCTCCACGTCCAGCGGGCCGCCGATGCACGCCTCCAGCGACATGCCCATGCTGGCGCCGACGAAGTCGATGTCCGGCGCGCTGGCGGTGCTCACCCCGGCCTCCGCGCGCAGCCGCACCCGCTCCAGCGAGACGAGCGCCCACGTCAGGTGCGCCTCCACCAGGGAGATGGTGTCCGAGCCCTCCGAGCCGTCATCCGTGGGCAGCCCCAGGCCGGTGAGGCGCGCGTCCACGCCGAAGCGCCGGCCCTCCAGGCCGATGAACAGGTCCACCGCCCCGCCACCGCCCAGCGGCCCACCCTGCGCGCCCAGGCGGAAGGACAGCGGCGCCGCGTGACGCTCGCGCACCAGCTCGCCGTCGGGCCCCGGCTCGGGCGCCACCGACAGCCGGTGGTTGCCGCCGGAGAAGATGAAGGCGAAGAAGTTCACCGCGTTCACCGTGTCACCCACCGGGTCGCTCACGTAGTGGTGGCCGTCCGAGTGGGAGTCGTCGTCGTCGTCGTCCTCGTCGTCACCGCCCGAGTCCTCCTCGCCCACCGGGGTGGCCTCGTGCGTGTTGGACTCGCTCGGCTTCGAGCGCTTGCCGAAGCGCGCCTCGGCGGGGGTGGCGCCCAGGAGGAGCCCGAGTGCGAGCGTCGCACACAGCAGGGAACGGAGTGGGGACACGGTTCTGCTCCTCGGTGGGGACCGGGAAAGGGCTGGCGAAATCCTGGACGCCCGCCCGGCCGCTTTATTCATCCGCCCCGTGGGGCTATGGGGGGACGCCATGGACTCCGCCCCGGCGGCGGGTGTGGGCCCCTCCCCCGCCTCCTCCCTCTTCGAGTACCGCGACTTCCGACTGTACCAGGTCGCGCGCTTCGTCCTCACGCTCGGCACGCAGATGCAGTCGGTGGCGGTGGCGTGGCACGTCTACAGCCTCACCCAGCGCCCCCTGGACCTGGGGCTCGTGGGGCTGGCGCAGTTCCTCCCCGCGCTGCTGCTGTCGCTCGTCACCGGGTACACGGCGGACCGGTTCGACCGGCGCAAGGTGCTCCTGTGCTGCTACGCCACCCTGGGGCTGGGCGCGGCGCTGCTGTGGGCGCTGGACGCCTCCGGCAGCCGCTCGGTGTGGCCGCTGTATGGCGTGCTGGTGCTGCTGGGCACCGCGCGGGCGTTCTCCGGCCCCGCCGCGCAGTCGCTCGTCACGCACCTGGTGCACCCCAGCCACCTGGCGCGCGCGGTGGCGTGGAACTCCACCACCTTCGAGGTGGCCACCATCGCCGGCCCCGCGGTGGGCGGCGTGCTGTACGGCGTCATCCACGCCCGCGGCGTCTACGCGCTGTGCCTGGGGCTCTTCGTGACGGCGACCCTGATGCTGGCGCGCATGCACGTGCGCACCGGGCGCATGGACCGCGAGGACGGCTCGTGGGAGCGGCTGGTGGCGGGCCTGCGCTTCGTGTGGAACCGGAAGGTGGTGCTGGGCGCCATCTCGCTGGACCTGTTCGCGGTGCTGCTGGGCGGGGCGGTGGCGCTGATGCCCATCTACGCCCGCGAGGTGCTGCACACCGGCTCCTGGGGCCTGGGCCTGCTGCGCAGCGCGCCCGCGGTGGGCGCGGCGGTGACGGCGGTGGCGCTGGCCCACTTCCCGCTCCAGCGGCGCACGGGCGTGGTGATGCTGGCGTGCGTGGCGCTGTTCGGCGTGGCCACGGTGGTGTTCGGCCTGTCGACGAACCTCTTCGTGTCCATGGTGGCCCTGGCGGTGCTGGGGGCCGCGGACATGGTGAGCGTGGTGACGCGGATGACGCTGGTGCAGCTGGCCACGCCGCCGGAGATGCGGGGCCGGGTGAGCGCCGTGAACATGGTGTTCATCGGCGCCTCCAACGAGCTGGGCGAGTTCGAGTCCGGCCTCACCGCCGAGTGGTTCGGCGCCGTGCCCGCCGTCATCCTCGGCGGGCTGGGCACGCTGGCGGTGGTGGCGCTGTGGGCCTGGCGCTTCCCGGAGCTGCGCCGCATCGACCGCGTGGACGAGGTGCGGGCCTCCGGAGCCTGAGGGCGGAGCCTGAGGGCGGCGCCTGAGGGCGGAGCATGAGGGGGCGTGACGCCGTGCCCTCCTACTGGGCCGGGCTGTACTTCTGGGTGCACTCGCTCGGGGACTTCGGCCGGCACTCGTACGTGCACGCGAGCGCGCCGCACTCCCAGGCGCAGACCTCCCGTGCGCTCGCGGGCAGCCCGTCACACGGGCTGCGCAGGTAGACGGTGACGGGCTCGGGGTGGAGGAAGCCCGCGGCGTCCCTGCAGGACTCGAAGTCGCCGTCGCCCAGCACGCGGGAGCCGTCGTTCACCGCGCACCGGGGCGGGAGGGAGGTGTTGCCGCCCGGCTCGCACGGCCCCACGGTATTCGCCAGGCAGAGGCGGCTGCTGTTGGCGCAGATGCGCGAGGACAGGTGGGCGTCCCCGGACACCCAGTCCCGGCCGTGGCAGGCGTGGACGTTCTTGTAGACGACGCCCGTGAAGCTCGGCTGGGCGTAGTAGGGCTTCAGGGTCTGCGGGTCCAGCAGCACCTCCGTCGCCAGCGCGTCGGCGTCGAAGAGGTTGCCGTAGAAGGCGCCCTCGCGGAAGGTGAAGGCGCCGAAGGGGGCCGCGGGGTACTTGCTGGCCGCGCTGGACCAGGCCTGCGGCCACACCCACGTGCCGGGCGGCGTGGCGCGGCTGTAGGGCGCGGACATGACGCTGTAGCTGCCCGACGCGGGGCAGGTGAAGGTGACGCTGGGGGTGATGCCTCCGCAGTTGTTGTGGTCCGTCTCCGCCAGGCGCCCCGCGCGCGAGCAGCCCGCCGGCTCCCGGCACACGCGCAGCACGCGGTCTCCGCTGAGCTTGCCCAGCTGGCCGGTGCAGGTGTCCGGGTAGGGCGCCCCCGCGGCCAGCATCACCTCCGCGCCCGGGGTGCAGGTGCCCACGCCCTCGCCCACCCAGCCACACTCGGCCGTCAGGCCGGCGGCTCCGGCGGGGCAGGGCAGGAACATGGGGCTCCACTCCACGGAGAGGCCGGAGGGGTTGAGGCGCGCGGGGGCCGTCGGGTGCTCACCGCGCAGGGACACCTCCACCGCGAGGCCGTAGGCGTTGTTGCGCGCCAGCAGGCAGCCCGTCACGTAGCCCTGGCACGTCAGGCTGGGGGCGCCGAACTCCCACTCCGGACACAGGCCCGCCTTGCCCGTGAAGATGTACCCCACGCCCCGGCGGTCCCACCACGACACCGTGCGGCCCGTCGGCAGGGCGCACTGCACCAGGTAGTTCATCACGTCGCGCGCCCAGGGGTCCTCGAGCTGGTGCCTGAGGCTGGGGTGGGTGGCGAAGGCCGAGCTGCTCAGGGGCCCGGAGGCGAGTGCCCGCAGCGAGGCACGGTTGGCGGTGAGCGCGTTGCGGGCCAGGGAGTGGGTGGACAGCGAGTTCAGGATGCGGATGCCGGGCTCGGCCGCGGCCCGCGACGCCGGGAAGAGCAGCGCGGACACGCACACGAGCAGGGCCAGCAGGGGCCACGAGGGAACACGGAGGACGCGGGACGGCATGGGGAGGACCTCGACGGGCGGCAGGGGACGTTGCGGTACGCGGTAGCACGAGGCGGGCCGGACCCGGGCCCTCCGTCCTTTCGCGGGGTTGCACCCGCGCAACGGGCCTGCTGTTGCTCCGGGGGCCACAGCGCCCGCGAGGGTGTGGACGCGGGAGCAACCGCCACGCTCAGCGCCGCGCCACCTTCTTGCCCTTGAGGGCGCGCCGGGCGTCGGGCCGGCCCTGGGAGGCCTGGGCCTGGGGAGGGGCGCACGTGGCGGGGGCCGTCACCGCGGCGAGCGCGGACTGGTGCTGCTGCTCCAGCGTCCGCAGCCGCAGCGCCTGGGCATCGCGCAGCGCCTGGAGCTCCGCGACGCGGGCCTCGGACTCGGCCGCCTCGCGCGAGAGCTGCTCGTTGCGCTCCACCAGCGCGGAGATGGAGCGCGAGCCCGCCCAGGCCCCCGTCGTGGCGAGCGCCACCGCGCCCACCAGCATGCCCCAGGGCAGCCACGCCCGGCGACGCCACGTCGACTCACTCCGCCGTGTCGCTTCCATGCCCGAGAGGTTAGCGGCCTCCCGGGGGTAGGCCTCAAGGCGGCGTCCTGCGACCTCCTGCGCCAGGGCTTCAGGCGGGTGGCAGCCGCAGCACGAAGCTCGCGCCCGGGCCCTCCTGGGGAGACGTCACGGACAGGTCGCCGCCGTGGGCGCGGGCAATCTGGCGGGAGATGTAGAGCCCCAGGCCCAGGCTGGCGCGGGCGTGCTCGCCGGTGGCGCGCTCGAAGCGCTCGAAGATGCGCTCGTGCGCCCCGCGGGGGATGCCCGGGCCCCAGTCCCGCACGTACAGGAGGGAGGCGCCGTCCGCGGACTCCACGGTGACCTCTACCGGCTGGCCGGCCGCGTACTTCATGGCGTTGGAGAGCAGGTTCATCAGCACCTGCTCGATGCGGGAGCGGTCCGCGTGGGCGAGCACTGGCGCGTCCGCGTGGACCACCGCCGCGCAGCCGGCGGCGGCCAGCGCGTCCTCCATGCGCGCCACCAGCCGGTGCGCCAGCGCGGACAGGTCCACCTGCTCGCGCTCCAGCTCCAGGCGCCCGGTGCTGATGCGCGCCACGTCGAACAGGTGGGTGACCAGGTGGCCCAGCCGCTCCGCCTGCCGCAGCGCGCTGCCCAGGCCCTGCCGCAGCCGCTCCGGGGGAACGGGCGTGTCCCGCTGCGCCGCCCGGTGCAGCGACGTGAGCTGGAGCTGGAGCGCGGACAGGGGCGTGCGCAGCTCGTGCGTGGCGATGGCCACGAACTCGTCTCGCGCCGTCACCGCCCCTTCCGCCTCCCGGTACAGCCAGGCGTTGTCCACCGCGAGCGCCGCGCGCGACGCCACGTCCTCCAGGAAGGCCAGGTCCGCCGCGCGGTAGCGCCGGGACGGGTCCTGGGAGACGGCGCAGACGACCCCCAGCGTGCGCCCGCGCGCCACCAGCGGGACAATCATCAGCGAGCGCGGCGCCAGCGCCTCCAGGTGCTTGCGGTGCTCGGGGCTCACCGACAGGGCGTCCAGCCACGCGGCGTCCAGCTCGGAGGCGAGCTCCGACTGCCCCGTCTCCATCACCCGGCGCAGCGGGGTGCGCAGGCCGGACGGCGGAGGGTAGCGCACGGCCTTCGCCAGCAGCTCCTGGGTCCGGGCATCGCCGGCCAGCGCCTCCACGCGCTCCAGCTGGTCGCCGTCTCCCGTCAGCACGTCCACGGTGCAGTAGTCCGCCAGGGGCCCCACCAGCACCCGCGCCACGGTGCGCAGCGTGGTGCGCCAGTCCAGCGACGAGGACAGCCGGGCGGTGACGTCCGCGAGGAAGCGCAGCCGCTCCTGCTCCCGCTGCTGCTCCGTCACCTCCCGCACCGTGCCGCCCACGCCGAGCAGCTCCCCGCCCATGTGCACCGGGAACCAGGTGGCATGGAAGTAGCGCGGCTCGCCGGGGCGCGGGTCCTGGAGGCGCTCGTCCACCACCGTCTCGCCCGTGCGCAGCACCTGCCGCAGCACCTCCTCGAGCCCCACCGAGTGGGGGCCCATCACCTGCGTGGGGGTGCGGCGCAGGTGCGCCTCCGGCGGCACCTCGTTCATTGCGGCCAGCACCGGGTTGATGTGCACGTAGCGCAGCTCCCGGTCGAGGAAGGCCATGCCCACCGGCGACTCGGAGAGGAACGCGTCCAGCAGCGCCAGGGAAGCGTCGCGGGCCCGGAGCGCCTCCCGGGCCTCGCGGTAGACGCGGGCGCTGTCCAGCGCGCGAGCCGCGCGGCGGGCAAACTCCTCCGCGAAGGCCAGGTCCCGCTCGCTGTAGCGCCGCGCGAGCGAGGTGGAGATGAGGGTGATGAGGCCGAAGCGCCGGCTGCCCACCACCAGGGGCACCGCGAGCATGGAGCGCGGGGCCAGCTCGCTCATCAGCCGGAAGTGCTCTGGAGAGCGCGAGTGGGAGGCGAGCCACTCGGGAGTGATGTCGGGCACCAGCAGCGACTGCCCGCTGACGATGGCCCGCGCCATGACGGTGTCCGCGTCCAGCCGGGCCGCGTAGGGCAGCGCCTGGTCCAGCAGCGCCTGGCGGGCGGCGTCCCGGGCGACGAGGACCAGGCGGTGGAGGGCCCCGTCTTCCCCCAGCAGGTCCACCAGGCAGTAGTCCGCCCACTCGCGCGTGGCCAGCCGTGCCACCGCCTTGAGCGTCGTCTCCCAGTCCAGCGACTCGCTCAGCAGGCGGCTGGCCTCGGAGATGAAGGCCTCCGCGCGCTCGGCCACCTTGCGCGCGGTGATGTCCACGTCGACGGACACCGCGCCCAGCAGCGCCCCGTCCGCGCCATACAGCGGCGCCGCGGAGTTGAGGATGGTGCGCCGCGCGCCGTCGAAGGCGACGATGTCCAGCTCCTGGTTGAGCACCGTCTCCCGCTTCAGCAGCGCGCGCGCCATGCCCCACTCGTGCGCTTCCAGCCGCCGGCCCGTCTCCGGCCACCAGGCCTCGTAGCGGCCGTACTGGGAGATTTCCCCCACCAGCGGCGGCTGGGTCCCCCAGATGGCGACCGCGGCCGCGTTCGCCTCCAGCAGCCGCCCGTGGCGGTCCGCCAGGAAGACGCCCACCGGCAGCAGCCGCAGCACGGCCCGCAGCCACTCCCGCTCGTCGGAAGGGGAGGCTTCGGTGGCGGACAGGGGTGGCTCGGACATGCGGAGGCCGCGGGGCAGGGGACTACCTTGGGACCTGGCATCCTCCCTGACAACCCGTCCGGGAGGAGAATCGTCGGCGGCTGGATTTGCGCGATTGTCCGGGAGTTGCCGGCGGCCGGCAGTCAGGGTGGGCTTGATTTCAGGGGCGTGGCCGGGGCGTCATCCGGGCCCCTTCAACGACTTCGGGAGCCGGTGGGCTGATGGCGATTGCGTGCGTGGTGTTGGACTTCGACGGAACCTTCACGGACGTGGCGGCGGAGAGCGCGCCCTTCCTCCAGCACTTCCGCCAGGGGCTGGCGCGGGTGGTGGGAGAGAACCTCGAGGTCGCCTGGGAGGAGGAGGTCGCCGCGCTGCGCGCGGGGGCGGACGCGCTGGGGTGGGATTTGGGCGGCCGGGTGGTGGCGCCGGCGACGGCGGACCCGTACCTGACGGCGACGTGCGCGGCGCACCGGCTGCTGCAGCGCTTCGGGCAGGGGGCGGACGAGGCCCGGCGCTCGGAGGCGGTGCAGGGGCTGTACCGCGAGGCGTACGCGTACTCCGCCACGGCCTTCAAGCCAGAGGCGAAGGAGGTGCTGGAGGCGCTGCTGGCCACGGGGCTGCCGGTGACGGTGGTGACCAACGCGCACACGGACCTGGTGGAGAAGAAGCTGGACGAGCTGGCGCCGAAGGGGCGCGAGCGGCTCAAGGTCTCCGGGGACGCGCGCAAGTTCCTGCTGGACGCGCCGGACGCTCCGGACGCGCGCTTCGCCTCGGTGCCGGAGACGCAGACGCTGGACGGGGTGCTGCGCCGGCCCATCTACCTGCGCCGGGGCCGCTACTTCGAGGCCCTCAAGCGCGTGTGGGACGCCACCGGCACCCGGCCGGAGCAGACGCTGGTGGCCGGCGACATCTACGAGCTGGACCTGGCCCTGCCGGCCGCCCTGGGCGCGCACGTGCAGCTGGTGGCCCGGGACAACGTGCTGCCCTACGAGCTGAAGGCCATGGAGCTCTTGGGCCCCCGGGGCGGGGTGGACAGGAGCCTGCGCGCCCTGCTGCCGCGCCTGCGCTGAGACCTGGCCTCCCGCGCGCCGCGAAACCCCCGGCCGATATCCCGGCCGGGGTGGGGCGTTGACTACGACGTTCGTCGTATTTCCATTGCCTCTGTCTACGACGCCCGTCGTAGAGTCGCGGCCGGGAGAACGTCATGCGCCTGTCCCTGTCCCTGTTGCTCCTCGCGGTGCTCTCGCTGTCCGCCTGTGCGGCGCGGCCGCGGGCGCCGGAGGTGGAGCAGGCGTCCCGCCAGGAGTTCCCCTTCGTCCGGCTGCCGTCGAAGCCCCGGGACTGCGCCTTCGAGGTGTTCGAGGAGCGGCAGCCCCCGCGGCCCTACACGGTGGTGGGGGTGCTGCCGGTGAGCGTCAACATGTGGCTGAGCCCGAAGAGGCGGAAGGCGCTCCTGCGGGACACGGCGTGCCGGTCCGGCTCGGACGCGGTGCTGCTGCCCAAGCCGGCGGAGCGGACGGTGGGCGACATCCAGGTGCGTGAGTACCAGGCCGTCTTCGTCGCCTGGTCGGACGGAAGCGCGCCCGTGGTCGAGGCGCCGCCCGCGTCCGCGCCCGACGAGGACGTCGTCGTGGTGCCCATCGGCGAGGAGTTCCTGGGCGACACGGAGGGCACGCAGGTGCGCCCGGTGTCGCCCGAGGACGACGCCTACTGGGAGTAGCCCGAAAAGACGAAGCCCCGCCTCCCGGTGAAGGGAGTGCGGGGCCGTGTCACGCCAGCGCGGGGGATGCCTTAGACCTTGGCGCCCGGGGTGGGCTGGAAGACCTCGTTGAACTCGCTGATGGCCTTGTTCAGCGTGGCCTTGATGTCATTGGTCAGCTCGCGCTTGGACTGGATGTCCTTCGCGATGCTCGGGTGCTTCCCGTCCGCGAACTCCAGGAACTCACGCATCCAGCGCACCACGTCGGACACCGGGATGTCGCGAATCCAGCCGCGCTTCTTGGGGTCCTCGCGGTTGGTGGCGGCGTACAGCTGCATGACCTGGCGCTCGACGGGGAGGGGCTCGTACTGGCCCTGCTTCAGCACCTCCACCATGCGCGCGCCGCGGGCCAGCGTCTCCTGGGTGGCCTTGTCCAGGTCCGAGCCGAACTGGGCGAAGGCCGCCAGCTCGCGGTACTGGGCGAGGTCCAGCTTCATGGTGCCGGCCACCTGCTTCATGGCCTTGATCTGCGCGGCGGAGCCGACGCGGGACACCGACAGACCGACGTTGATGGCGGGGCGGACGCCGGCGAAGAAGAGGTCCGTCTCGAGGAAGATCTGCCCGTCGGTAATCGAGATGACGTTCGTCGGGATGTACGCGGACACGTCACCGGCCTGCGTCTCGATGATGGGGAGCGCGGTCAGCGAGCCGGCGCCCTCCTCGTCGGACAGCTTGGCGGCGCGCTCCAGCAGGCGGCTGTGCACGTAGAACACGTCGCCGGGGTACGCCTCACGGCCGGGCGGGCGGCGCAGCAGCAGCGACAGCTGGCGGTACGCCACGGCCTGCTTGGACAGGTCGTCGTACACGATGAGCGCGTGCATCTTGTTGTCGCGGAAGTACTCGCCCATGGCCACGCCGGCGTACGGCGCGAAGAACTGCATGGGCGCCGGGTCGGACGCGTTGGCGGCCACCACCGTGGTGAACTCCATGGCGCCGAAGCGGTTCAGCTTCTCCACCACCTGGGCCACCGTGGACTGCTTCTGGCCGATGGCGACGTAGATGCAGTAAACGCCCAGGCCCTTCTGGTTGATGATGGTGTCGATGGCGACGGCCGTCTTGCCCGTCTGGCGGTCACCGATGATGAGCTCGCGCTGACCGCGGCCCACCGGCACCAGCGCGTCCAGGGCCTTGATGCCCGTCTGCAGCGGCTCGTGCACGCTCTTGCGCTTCACGATGCCGGGCGCCTTCACCTCCAGGCGGCGCACCTCGGTGCCCACGATGGGGCCCTTGCCGTCCAGGGGCTTGCCGAGCGGGTCCACCACGCGGCCCAGCAGCGCCTTGCCCACCGGCACGGAGGCAATCTGCTGCGTGCGCTTGACGACGTCGCCCTCACGGATGGCCTGGAAGTCGCCCATGATGGCGACGCCCACGTTGTCCTCTTCCAGGTTCAGCACGAGGCCCTGCACGCCGTTGGAGAACTCCACCAGCTCGCCGGCGAGCGCGCCCTCGAGGCCGTAGATGCGCGCGATACCGTCACCGACGGACAGCACGGTGCCCGTCTCCGCGACGGTGACCTTCTTGCCGTAATCCTTGATCTGCTCCCGGATGATTCTGCTGATCTCGTCGGCGCGGATTTCCATGGGCGTTTCGCGTCCTTGCACAGGGGCGGCCCTGATGTGGGGAAGGCCGCCGAAAGCTAGAAGTCCGGGCCCCTTACCATGCACACCCCCCCGCTGCAATGCGCACGGAACGCCGCGCGCCCCGAGGGGTTGATGGGGCCGGTAAGGACGGGACAGCCCGGCCCCGGGGATTCTTCCGGAGGGTGCTGCCTTGCCTCTGCGTGAAGGTGCCCTGCTTCTGCCGGGCATCAGCGGCGCGGCCCACCCGGGCGCCGCTGCCTCGTCGGGGGGCGGCCAGGCGGCGGGGCCGGGCCCTCAGCCGGCGCTGGCCTCGCGCGGGAGCCACACGATGAAGCGCACGCCGCCGCCGGTGCGCGACTCGACGTGGAGCCGGCCGCCGTGGGCCAGGGCAATCTGCCGGGCGATGTAGAGCCCCAGCCCCAGCCCGTCCGGGCTGGAGGGGCGGCCCTGGCGGAAGGGCTCGAAGAGGGCCGCGTGCTCCTCGGCCGGCACCACCAGCCCGTCGTGGTGCACCGAGAGCGTGACACCCCCCACCACGCCCGCCAGCTTCACCGCCACCGGTGCGTCCTCGGGGCCGTGCTGGAGGACGCTGCCCAGCAGGTTGTCCGCCAGCTGTGCCAGCCGGGGCGCGTCCCACTGGCCGCGGAGGTCTCCCTCCGTCTCCAGCAGGAGGGTGCGCCCGGGGTGCGCCAGCCTGCGCTCCTCCACCACCCGCCGCACCACCGAGTCCAGCACGCCCGGCTCCGGCCGCACCGCCAGCCCGCCGGACAGCCGCGCCCGGGTGAAGTCCACCAGCTCGTGGATCATCCGCTCCATGCGCCGCGCCGCCTGGGCCATGTGGCCCACCAGCCGCCGCTGGGACTCCTCCAGCCCGCCCAGCCGCTGCAGCGCCCCGGTGCCCAGCTGAATCGACTGGAGGGGCGTGCGCAGCTCCGTGCCGATGACGCCCAGGAACTGGTCCCTGAAGTGCTCGACGCGCGCCGCGCGCTCCTCGGCCGCCTTGCGGCTGCTGATGTCCCAGACGCCCGCCAGCCGCACCTGCCGGCCCTCCCACGTCACGGTGCGCCCCAGCACCTCCAGGGGGAGGCGCTGGCCATCGGCCCGCACGCACACCACCTCATAAGGGGTCTCCACGCCGCGGCTCATCACCGCCGCCACCATGGCGCGGAACTCCGGCGCCACCCAGTCGGTGAGGCGGCGGCCGATCAGCTCCGCCACCGACGCGTGCCCCATCAGCGTCGCCAGCGCGCGGTTGGCGTCGAGGACGATGCCGCCCTCGTGCAGGAAGTACCCGTCGCAGGACACGTCCGCGAGCCCGCGCATGTGCGCCTCGCGCTCGCGCAGCCGCTGCGCCTCGTGCACGCGCTCCGTCTCGTCGCGTACCCACAGCACCACGCCGGCCAGCACGCCGCCCTGGAGCGCGGGGGACGTGCCCACCCGCAGGTGGCGCTCGCGCCCCGAGGACTCCAGCGGGCCCGACACCGGCGCCTCCACCACGTCCTCGCCCGCCAGCGCCCGGGCCAGCAGGGGGAACAGCACCGGCGCCACCTGGGGCCACAGCTCCCCCAGGGGCCGCCCCAGGTGCGCGTGCGCGGACATGCCGGACAGCGCCGCCAGGGCTGCATTCACCCACACCGGCCTCAGCTCCCGGTCCAGGAAGGCCACGCCACAACCTGCCGCGTTGAGCATCGCGCCAAGGAAGGGCCTCGCTTCCTCGGGCATCGCCACGGCGGGCGCGCCTTCAGGAAGCCGGTGGAACAGGGACTGCGGCATGTTCAGGTCGTCCGGAAAACGCGGGCTTGTCCCGCGTCAGCCGTGAGTATACCCCTTCCCAGGGCCCGCTGGAAATACCGGTTAGCCCTGGACTGCGGGGTGAGAAGACGACCTGGAAAGTTGGCTGCCCGACGGGCGGCCAGACGTCAGCGCTGCTTCAGGGCGCGGCGCATCTCTTCCAACTGGGTGCGGAGGCTGCCGTCATAGAGGAGGCTGCCCACCTGGGCGGAGACGCCGCCGAGGATGGACGGGTCCACGCGCGTCTCCAGGATGACGTTGCGCTGGGTGAGCTGCTGCAGCGTGTGCTGGAGGGTGGCCAGGGTGTCCGCGGGGAGCTTCGCGGCGCTGGTGACGTGGCCCCGGACGCGGCCGGCACGGGCATCCGCCATGTCGCCGAAGAGGCGGGCGATGTCCGGCAGGTAGTTGAGCCGGTTGCGGTCCACCAGCAGGTGCAGGGTGCTGTCCAGCAGCGGCTCCACGCCGCCGGGGAGCGCCTTCATGACGCCCTCCACCACCTGCCTGCGCTGGGTGCGGCTGTAGATGGGGTTGAGGAGCACATCCGTCAGCTCGGGGTTCTTCGCGAAGATGCTGGCGAAGGCGGTGAGCTGCTCGGCGACGGCATCGATGCGGCCGGCCTCCGAGGCGACATCGAGGAGCGCACGGGCGTAGCGGCGGGCGATGGACACGTTCACCATGACGGCCGCGCCCTTAGCATGGTGCCCCGCCCCGGGCAACGACTGTGGCGCCCCCGGGCGCCCCCGGGGCTCCGGAGCGCGTCCGGGGCTGCCCGCCAGGCCGGCCTGGAGGGTGGGTAGGGGCCGGTTCCACGCAGGGTGTGGGGAGAGGGGGCTTGGCGAGGTGGCCGTAACACCCGTACCGTGGTGTCCTGAACGCCCCCATGCACGACCCCGTCATCGGCATCGACCTGGGTACCACCAATAGCGCCGTGGCGACCGTCGAGGACGGACGTCCGCGGCTCATCCCCTCACGCGCGGGCGGGCGGCTGACGCCGTCCGTCGTCGGCGTCACGAAGGCCGGCGAGCGCGTCGTGGGGCAGGCTGCCCAGGCCCTGGCGGAGGAACACCCGGACGCGGTCGTCTGGGCCACCAAGCGCTTCCTGGGCCGACGCTACACGCCGGAGCTGCTCCAGCAGGCGAAGGCGATGGTGCCCTATCCATTGGTGGCCGGCCCCGCGGGCGACGTGCGCGTGAAGCTGGCCGGCCGCGTGCTGCCCGTCACCCAGGTGTCCGCGATGATTCTGGGCGAGCTGGCCCTGGATGCGCAGGCGCACTTCGGCCGCACCGTCACCAAGTGCGTGATTACGGTCCCCGCCAACTTCGACGACAACCAGCGCCAGGCCACGCGCGAGGCGGCGACCATCGCCGGGCTGGACGTGGTGCGCCTGGTGAACGAGCCCACCGCGGCGGCGCTGGCCTACGGCCTGTCCCGCGGCTTCGAGGGCAACGCGCTGGTCTTCGACCTGGGCGGCGGCACGTTCGACGTGTCGATTCTGGAGGTGAAGGCCGGCGTCTTCGAGGTGCGCGCCACCGGCGGAGACCCGCGGCTGGGCGGCGAGGACTTCGACCAGCGCATCGTCCAGTGGCTGCTGGCGCAGGTGGACGATGAGCTGCGGCACGTGGTGTCGCAGGACGCGCAGAGCCTGCGCCGCCTGAAGGTCGCCGCCGAGGCCGCCAAGCGCGAGCTGACCGAGGCCGACGAGGCGAGCATCTCCGTCACCGGGCTGGGAGACCACGCCACGCAGGGCCGCCGCTTCGCGGAGCTGGAGACGGTGCTCACGCGCTCCTTCTTCGAGACGCTCTCCGAGCCGCTGTCGCGCCGCTGCATGGAGGTGTGCCAGGGCGTGATGCGCGAGGCGAAGATGGACCCGCGCTCGGTGGACGTGGTGCTGCTGGTGGGCGGCATGACGCGCGTGCCGCTGGTGCGCCGGCTGGTGGCGGACTTCTTCGGCCGCGCGCCGTCCACGGACGTGCACCCGGACGAGGCCGTGGCGCTGGGCGCGGCGGTGCAGGCGGACGAGCTGCTGCGCCAGTCCGGCCAGGCGCTGCTGTTGGACGTGGCCAGCCAGAGCCTGGGCGTGGGCGTGCTGGGCGGGCGCGTGAAGCGGCTCATCGCGAAGAACACGGGCGTGCCGGTGGTGGCGCGCGACATCTTCTTCCCCGGCACCGCCGGCCAGGCCGAGGCGCGCATCCCCGTGTACCAGGGGGAGAGCGAGTTCCAGGACGAGAACCACAAGCTGGGCGAGGTGGTGCTGAGGAACCTGCACGTGGCCGCGCGCGGAGAGACGCCCCTGGAGGTGGTGTTCGAGCTGTCCAGCGAGGCCATCCTCGCGGTGAAGGCCACGGACCTCACCACCGGCAACATGGAGACGGTGCGCCTGGAGGCGCGGCCGGGCCTGCCGCAGGGCGAGGCGGAGAAGCTGGGCGCGGAGCAGGCGCACTACGCGCAGTCGCAGGGCGTGGTGGACGCGAAGCGCGCGGAGGAGCTGTTCCGCAAGCTGCTGGAGCGCGGCGAGAAGCTGGCGCGGCTGCTCCAGAAGAGCGCCCAGGAGAACCCCAGCCCCGAGGCCCAGGCCGCGGTGGGCACCGTGCAGCAGCTGCTCGACGGCGGGCGCACCGCGCTCAAGAGCGGTGACGCCGCGCAGTGCGCCGCGATTGCCCGCCAGCTCACGCAACTGCTGTCCGGCCGCCAGGAGCCCCGCGCCTGAGCGTCCAGCCCCCAACGCTGGCCCGAGGGGCCGGTGGTCGCATCCCCTCCTTCCTCCTATCCGTGGACCCATGAACACCCCCACCTCCGCCGCGCGCGACACCGTGTTCGTGGTGGACGACTCCCGCACCGCCCGCGAGGTGGTCCGCCTGCACCTGGCGCGGCTGGGCTGCGAGGCCGTGGCGCTGGACGGCGGCGAGGCGTGCCTGGCCGAGCTGACGCGCCGCACCCCCGCGCTCATCCTCATGGACCTGCGCATGGAGCGCATGCAGGGCGACGAGGTGTGCCGGCGGGTGAAGGCCCACCCGGCGGGCCGCAACGTGCCCGTCATCATGTTCACCTCCGCCGGCGAGCCGCACGAGGTGATGCACTGCTGGCGCGCGGGCGCGGACGACTTCCTGCCCAAGCCGGTGGCGCAGGAGGCCCTGGAGGCGAAGCTCTCCGCGGTGCGCGCCGCCCGGGAGCGGGCGCGCGAGGGCGTGCCGCGCGGGCGCCGCGTGCTGCTGGTGGAGGGCGGGCGCTTCCTGCACACCTTCCTCGGCGGCGCGCTGGAGCAGGAGGGGCTGCACGTCCTCTACGCGCGGGACGCCGAGGACGCCGCGAGGCTGGCGGGCGAGCACGGCGCGCAGCTGGACGGCTTCGTGGTGGACGTGTCCCGCGCCCCCCGCGAGGCGCTGGCGCTGGCGTCGAAGCTGCGCGAGGTGCACGCGCGCAAGCCGCTGGTGCTGCTGTCGCGCGCGGAGGAGTCCGCCGACGTGCTGGCCCGCGCGCAGTCGCTGGCGGGCGCGCCCCTGCTGGAGAAGCGCCACCTGGGCGCGGACGAGCTGCTGGGCCGCGTGCTGGCGCGGCTGGTGCCGGGGCTCAACCCGCTGCGCGCCGCGGAGCGCGTGCCCTTCTTCACGGTGGTGGAGTTCTCGTCGGCCGGCGGCGCCACGCTGTCCGGCTTCAGCCATGACGCCAGCCCGGAGGCCCTCTTCGTGCGCACGCTGACGCCCGCGCGCGAGGGCGCCCGGCTGTCCTTGAAGGTCCTGCTCGCCGGCCAGCGCACGCCCTGCCTCGCCGAGGCGACGGTGGCCTGGTCCAACCCGCCGCGCCCCCCGGGCCCCTTCCGTGCACCGGCCGGCATGGGCCTGCGGCTGGAGCGCATGGACGCGTCGCTCACCCAGCAGTTCGTCCGCTTCGTCCCGCGGACCCTCGGTTTTCCGCTCTCGGGTTCCCCTCGCGTCTCAGGTTTCTGAGAGACCCCCGGGCCCGCAAACCCCTGGAAGTTCCGGCACCTGGGAGTGGGCCAACCCCTGGCATGAGGGTGGCAGAAGCCCCGCCGCGCCGCTGGCATGGCCCGGGTCATCCGTCCCGGACGCCGCCGGTGGGGCTGACGATTCCGAGGGAGGGTCTATGCAGCAGTGGAAACGCTATGGGTGGCTGGGGCTGGCGGTGGCGGCGGCGGGCTGCGGTGGCTCGGAGAAGACTCCGGAGGTGACGAACGAGCCGGTGCAGCAGGCGGCCCGGCTGGAGTCCTTCGAGCACTGCGGGGCGCTCGAGCAGCACATCGAGGACAACGCCACGCGGCAGATGCGCGTGTCGCTGGAGTCCCTCAAGGACACCGGCGATGGCTGGTTCGGCGGCCCCGGGCGGGGCGGCGGGGTGATGGACGGCGCGCCGCCGACGGCCGAGCCCCAGGAGGACGCGGCCGGGGGCGGCAGCAGCGGCCCGAACGACCACACCGGCACCAACAACCAGGTGGAGGGCGTGCACGAGGCGGACTTCGTGCAGAACGACGGCACGCGCATCTTCGTGTTGTCCGGGCCCCGCCTCTACATCCATCGCTCGTGGCCGGCGGAGCAACTGGCGCGGACGGCCGCATTGGAAGTCGAGGGCTGGCCGCGGGAGATGCTGCTGGACGCGGAGCGCAACCGGCTGGTCATCACCTCGCAGGTGTACGAGGAGCGGCCCGGCCGGCCCTCGGTGTGGGGCGGCCGCATCGGCGGGGGCGCGATGCCCGCCATCGACTGTGCCGGGTTCCGCTGCGGCTACATGTACGGCGACACCCTGAAGGTGACGGTGGTGGACGTGGCCAACTCGGCCGCGCCCCGCGTGGTGGAGCAGGTGTACGTGCCGGGCGGCTACCTGAGCGCGCGGCGCGTGGAGGGCGCGGTGCGGCTGGTGATGTCCGACCAGTTCCGCTGGCCGGAGGGCATCCGCTTCTCCCCCGAGTACTCGCGCGAGCTGTACGAGGACAAGGACAAGCTGGCGGAGGCGGTGGACGCGCTCATCCGTGAGAACGAGAAGCTCATCCGCGGCCAGTCGCTGGACGAGTGGCTGTCGCCCGGCCGCCACGTGGACGCGGCGGGGAAGGTGACGTCGCTGGGGTACGGGTGCTCGGACTTCTACCGCACCAACGCGCCCACGGGGCTGGGCTTCGTGACGGTGCTGTCCCTGAACCTGGACGCGGGCGAGGGCGCCACGCCCCCGAGCCGCACCAGCATCGTGACGGCGCCGGGCGAGGTGTACGCCTCCCCCGAGTCGCTCTACCTGGCGACGAACCACTGGTGGTGGCATCAGGAGCTCGGGCAGAAGAACCACGTCTACCTGCACAAGTTCGACATCCGAGACCCGAGCCGCGCCGCCTACGTGGGCAGCGGCACGGTGGAGGGGCACCTCTCCAACCAGTTCGCCATGGACGAGCACGAGGGCGTGCTGCGGGTGGCGACCACCGTGAGCACCCAGGTCATGGACCTCAGGGACCCGCGGTGGACGACCACCGAGACGACCAGCCGCGTGTCCACCCTGGGCGAGGAGGGCGGGCGGCTGGTGGAGCTGGGCCGCAGCGAGGACCTGGCGAAGGGCGAGCGCATCTTCAGCGTGCGCTTCGTGGGCAAGAAGGGCTACGTCGTCACCTTCCGGCAGACGGACCCGCTCTTCACCTTCGACCTGAGCGACCCGGCGAACCCGCGCAAGGTGGGGGAGCTGAAGATTCCGGGCTTCTCCACGTACATCCACCCGGTGGGTGACACGCACCTGCTCACCCTGGGCGAGCACCGGGACGACACCGGCACCTGGCAGAGCCGCGCCCTCAAGCTGTCGATGTTCGACGTGAGCGACCTGGCCAACCCGCGCGAGACGTTCACCCACCTCCTCGGCTCGAACAGCAGCGGGAGCGAGGCCCTGTACGAGCACAAGGCCTTCAACTACTTCCCGGCCAAGGGCCTGCTGGCGGTGCCCTTCACGGACTGGAACTACAACGCCACCGACTACTGGAGCGGCTTCCGCAGCGAGCTGCGCGTGTTCCGCGTGGACACCGCCACCGGCTTCACCCCGGTGGGCGCCGTCTCCATGAGGGACGTGTACCAGACGTTCAACTACCACAACTGGAGCTGGTACTGGACGCCCTCGGTGCGCCGCAGCGTCATGGCGGACGACTTCGTCTATGCCATCACCGACGGCGGCCTGCGCGTGGCGCACGTGAATGCGCTGCAGACGCCGGTGGCCACCTCGCTCTTCATGCCCCCGGTGGCTCCATGACGGGGAGCCTCCCCTGGCTGGCCGCCACGCTGCTCTTCGTGGGCGTGGTGGGCTGCGGCGCGCACGGCTCACGCGAGGAGGCGCCGACGCCCTACGAGACGGAGCGGGCCGCCTCGGAGGACCCCCGGCTTCCAGAGGGGGCCCGCCGCACGCTGGACCTGCGCGAGCTGCCCGGGGACTGTGAAGTCCAGGCCACCTGCGGCGGGCTGGTGGGCGTGGACTGCGACTCCGCGGCGGACGGGCCGTACTACTACGTGGAGGCGTCCTCGGGGCGCATCCTCGAGTACTGCGGCGGGGCCTGCATGGGAGGCTCCTCTCCGGACAGCCCGCTCTGCCGGAACTGCCCGGCAATCGGGTGGACGTGCGGGCACTAGCGTCACGGGTGTGAAACCGCCCTCCCCGGTCAGCCCGGGGAGCGGCGGAGCGTCACTCGTCGGGAGCGCATTCCGCACGGGAAGGCGCTATAGGCGCGCCTCCCATGTCCACCGACGTCATGCCGCCCCAGCAGGTCGAGAAGCCCTACCGCACGGAGCTCCGGGAGCTGAGCCGGCTGGCGCTGCCCATCGCCATTGCCCAGGGCGGGCAGGCGCTCATGGGCCTGGTGGACACGCTGGTGGTGGGGCGGGCCGGGACGTCCGCACTGGCGTCGGTGGGCTTGGGCAACGGCCTGTTCTTCGCCGTCAGCGGCTTCGGCATGGGGCTGATGATGGGCTTCGACCCGCTGCTGTCCCAGGCGATTGGCGCGCGCAACTTCGCGCGGGCGCGGGCGCTGCTGTGGCAGGGCGGGTGGATGTCGCTGTTCGCCGGCCTGGTGCTGGCCGCCGTGCTGCTGCTGTCTCCGGCCCTGCTGCCGCTGGCGGGAATCGGCCCCGCGGAAGTCGCTGGGGCGACCGACTACCTGATATGGCGCGCGCCCAGCCTGCCGCTGATGCTGGCATTCCTGACGATGCGCTCGTACCTCCAGTCCACGGCCTTCACCCGGCCGCTGGTGGTGGCCACGGTGGCGGCCAACGTCCTGAACCTGGGCGCGGACATCCTGCTGGTGTTCGGCGGCCAGGTGCTGCCGGCGTACTTCGGGCCGGTGCGTGACGTGATTCCGGCCATGGGCGTGGCGGGCTCGGCGCTGGCCACGTCGCTGTGCACGGCGCTGCAGCTGGGCATCGTGCTGGCGGCGGTGCGCAAGCGGGGGCTGGAGGGCGCGGGGACGCGGCCGACGCGGATGCCGGTGTGGCCGGACCTGAGGCAGGCGGCGGCGCTGGGTCTGCCCATCGGCCTGCACATCGCCGCGGAGATTGGCGTGTTCGCGGGCGCGGGCGTGCTGGCGGGGGGCCTGGGGCCCGCGAGCGTGGGCGCGCACCAGATTGCCATCTCCTTCGCGAGCGTCACCTTCACGGTGGCCATGGGCATCGGCAACGCGGGCAGCGTGCGGGTGGGCTGGGCGGTGGGGGCCCACGACACGCCCCGGGCGCGGCTGGCGGGCTTCACGGCCTTCGCGGGCGGGGCGGCCTTCATGGCGCTGGGGGCGCTGGTGTTCGCGCTCTTCCCCGAGGCGCTCGCGAGGCTGGCGGGCGCGCCAGCGGACGTGCTGCCGCTGGTGGTGCCGCTGCTGATGGTGAGCGCGGTGTTCCAGGTGTTCGACGGCGTGCAGGGGGTGGGCGCGGGCGTGCTGCGCGGCGCGGGGGACACGCGCTTCACCTTCCTGGCCAACATGGTGGGCCACTACGCCATCGGCCTGCCGCTGACGCTGCTCCTGGGCTTCAAGCTGGGCCTGGGCGTGGTGGGCATCTGGTGGGGCCTGTGCGCGGGCCTTGTCGCCGTGGCGGTGGCGCTGCTGTGGCGCTTCCACCGCCTGAGCGCCGGGACGCTGCGCCCGCTGGAGGCGTAGGCGCCCGGCGCGGGCCCGGCCCTCACCAGGGCAGGTACTGCTGAATCATCTGCCGCCACACGGGCCAGTCGTGGGTGCCGTCCTGCCACACGGCGAGGTGGTTGCCGATGCCCTTCTTCCACATGAGGCTGGAGAGGTGCTCGTTGGAGGGGCGGCAGAAGTCGTGCTCGCCCACGGCCAGCACCATCTCCACGCGCTGCAGGGCGGACAGCTGCACGGCATCATTGAGGTTGGGCAGCCACTGCGTGCACGAGTGGAAGTACACGTCCGAGTCGTTGTGGCCGTCGAGGAACTCGTCCGTCTCGAACTTGCCGCCCATGGAGATGAGGCGGCGGAAGACGTGCGGGTGGCGCAGGCCCACGTTGTAGGAGTGGAAGCCGCCGAAGCTGCACCCGGCCAGGGTGAGGCGTCCGCCGGTGGCCCGGCTGGTGAGGAGCGGGACGACCTCGTGCAGCAGGTAGTCCTCCCACTGCTGGTGGCGGACGACGCGCTCATGCGGGTGGGCGGACTTGTTGAACCAGGACTCCTCGTCGACGGAGTCGGGGCACACCACGATGTACCGGCCGGACTGGATGCGGTCGGCGATGGCGCCGATGAGGCCGAAGTCCTCGGCCTGGTAGAAGCGGCCCCGGCTCGTGGGCAGCAGCAGCACCGGCTCACCCGAGTGGCCGAAGAGAAGCAGCTCCATGTCCCGGTGCAGGCGCTCGCTGTACCAGCGGTGGTATTCGCGGTTCATGGCGGCAACTTAACCGCGCCGCGTCAGAGACGGGGAGGGGCGTGCAACAGGGTTGCTCGGAGGGTTCGCAAGAGTGAACACCTCGCCGGCGCCGTCAGGACCTGGAGCCCGCCCCCCACGGGCGGAGGAAGGCGTCGGACTCGGCGGTGATGCGGGGCAGGGAGGCGGTCAGTTCGTGGTCGTCGTCCTCCGGGCGCAATGGACTCCCGTCGTCCGGGCTTGTTAGCCTTTGGCGTCGTGCCCGAGCGGGTTGGTACGCTCAAGGGGGGCGAGATGCCGGCAGGCCGCATGGGTGTCGCCTTCCTGGCCCTGTTGGCGGGAGGCCTGGAGTCAGGGTGTGCAACTCCCAACCCACTCATCAAGGTCATGCGCCTGCCGAATGGGATGCTCCGGGTCGATGGACCGGCCGCAGGGCCGTTCTCCGGAACGGAAGACCTGGCCGCGCAAGCATGTGAGTTGATGACCCGTCAGCCTGGAGCTTCGAGCGGTAGGCTCGGGAAGGAGTACTGCGCGCTGTGGTACTACTCGGTCGAGGAGAAGGCGTACTTCCTGAGCTACCTGTCGGACTTCGGCCGTGAAGACGCCAATGGGGTGAAGGCCTGTGAAGTACCGCTCGCGCTCAACCATGTGGCCAGCGGACAGGGCGAGACGAGGACCATCATCCTCGGCCCCGGGCACAACCACCCGCACAACCGCGAGTTCTCGCCGCAGGACATGGCAAGGCAAAGGGACGAGGGTTGGTCCCCGTTCGGGGTCTCACGCTTCCTCGACCCGGGAACGAATCGAATCTGGGAAAGAGAGTTGTTTGTCTTCTACAGAGAGCCAGACGCAACGTGCAGCTCGTTCAAGTACAACTACGCCACTCGGGGTGTGTACTCGCTGCGTGAGGGGCGCTGGCTCCTGATTGGGAGAGCCGAGGGGAAGTGGGGCACGTTCAAGCCAATCGAGGGTCGAGGATGGCAGCGTTGACAGCGGGGCAGGGGACGTCGGGTTCCAGGCGTCATCAATGCGCCTTCTTCGCGCAGAGGCTCCTGGTGGTGGTGTTGCTTGGGAGCACCATGGGTGGTTGCTCGCTTTTTGGGTACTACAAGGTCGAGAAGGCAGAGCGGCTTCCGTCGAGCGAGAGCGAAAAGGTGCCTCTGCCCGAGTCATTCGAGGGGGCCATCGACCTGAAGGGGCCTGCCGTGGCCGCGCTGGATGTCGCCATGAAGGACTTCCTTCCACCCGGGCGGAAGGTGCAATGGACGGACGGTTATCAGCCGCTGGAGGAATGCCTGTCCCGAAGGGAGACGTACGATGCGCTGGTGCTGCCATACGGGGATGGTCTCTTCTACGTGTCGTTCTCTCCCGATATCGAGCGATGTGGGCTGAAGACAGCCATCCTCGACGGTGGGGCTGAGTACGTTGTTGACGGGCGAGGCCGCATTCTTCGGGTTCGCTGAGCTTCTCGAGGGAACCATGCGAGTCGTGTTGCTGGCAGCGCTGCTTCTGCTGGGAGGCGGGTCAGGGTGCGCGACATCCGGAGCGGATCTGCGAATCCGTGTGCATGACGACCCGAATGGAGCTGTCCGGTACGAGGGGCCTACGGCGGGACCGTTCCGTGACGTCGATGAGCTCGTTGAGACTGGATGCGAGCGCATGGTGGAACACGCTGCTTCTTCCAGGGCCGAGCGCCCGCTCGGGTACTGCGCGGTCTTCTTCAGTGCGCCCGATGACGAGGGCCGGGACAGGTGGTTCATCGGTCACCTCTCGGTGCTGGAGGGAGAGCGCGGCGGCACGGAGCGGAGTTGCAGGATTCCCGTGGACCTCGTCGACCCGAAGGAAGTGGAAGTGCTTTCCCTGCTCGGGGCGAAGGGAGGGCCAGGACACTCGGGCGCATGGCGCCCCACGCATTTCGTGAACCAGGGAACCGGAACGACCTGGGAGCGTGATGTGCTGGTGTTCTCCCTGGAGGCGCCGGAGGCGTGCACCGCTTACGGGTTCATCAGCTTCAGCAGGGTCGTCACGGTGAGCCGTGGCAGTGGGTTTCATCCCATTGGAACGGTCTACAACGAGCAGGGCATCATCCAGGCACTTGCGGGAAGCGAGTAGTCAATGGAGCGCAACGCGGCTGTTTGAGCTTTGCAGAAGTGAACACCTGAAACCGAGTACGGGGCTGAAGTCCATACCGCCCCGGGGGTAGAGCGCACCCATCTCTTCAGAGATAGAGGGTAAGGGCTTGCTCTCCTTTCCCTGCGGCTTCCAGTATCCAGGCATTCCGCTCCAACATGTAACGGTTGGCAGAACAGGGGCTGGCGGGAAGTCCAACGTGAAGGCAGGCGTCTGGGGGACGCATGACGAAGGATGTCGGGAAGGACTGCGGGGGCCCTGCCGAGGCACGCGCGTCCGCCCGCGCCGTCACGGAGGAGCCTCTCGCGCACATCACTCATGAAGGTCGTGGTCACCTGCTCCGGGACCACCTCGAAGCGGTGGGTCGACTGGCCGCGATTCTGGCGCCTCGCAAGGACCTCTGCGCACCGCTGCTCGCCGCGGGGCAGTGGCATGACCTCGGCAAGTACATACGTGACTTCCAGTACAGAATCCGAACAGAGAATGGTTTCGAGGCCCACCTTGAGAAGGAGGGGGCGCTTGAACGAGACCACTCGACAGCTGGGGCCCTCTGGGCCTTGCGCCAGGATTCCAGGCTGCTGCCTGTCGCGCTCGCCATCGCCGGCCATCACGCAGGCATGCCTGACCTGGCCAAGTTCAAGGAGCGTGTCGGCAAAAAGGAGAAGGCGGCACTCCTCCAGGATGCGTTGAGTCATGGCTCCCCGACGGACCTGTTGAACGCGCCACCCGGCCTGGAGCCCGGAGCCCAGACGTCCCTGACTGCGCACCAGCTCGAGTTCTGGACGCGCATGCTCTTCTCGGCCCTCTGCGACGCCGACTTCCTCGATACCGAGGCGTTCTTCGATACGACTCGAAGCGCGGCCCGTGTGGTGCCGGTGACGCTCGACCAGCTCTCGCGTCGTCTCCGGGCTTCCCTGGACCAGAAACAGAGCGGGGCTCCCGACACCGAGGTCAACCGCGTCCGCCGGGAGGTGCTCGCCTCCGCGCTGGCTGCGGCCTCCAGCCGCCCTGGTGTCTTCAGCCTCACCGTCCCGACGGGAGGCGGCAAGACGCTCACCTCCATGGCCTTCGCGCTCGAACACGCGCGGACCCAAGGACTCCAGCGCGTCATCGTGGCCATTCCCTATACCTCCATCATCGAGCAGAGCGCCGGTGTCTACCGTGATGCCTTCGAGGGACTGGAGCACGCGGTCGTGGAGCATCACTCCGCGGTGGATCCTTCGCGGGAGACCCCGCTCAACCGCGTGGCCAGCGAGAACTGGGATGCACCGGTCATCGTCACCACCACGGTGCAGCTCCTGGAGACTCTCTTCGCCAACCGTCCGTCTGCGTGCCGCAAGCTGCACCGCATCGCCCGGAGCGTCATCGTGCTCGATGAGGCGCAGACCCTGCCTCCTCCGCTCCTGGGACCCATCCTGGATGGGCTCAAGGCGCTGGTCGATGATTACGGTTGCTCTGTGGTCATCTGCACCGCCACGCAACCCGCCTTGGGGCGGCGACCGGGGTTCGAGGAGGGGTTCTCCGAAGTGCGGGAAATCGTTCCGGCGGAGCTGCGCGCGTTCGAGCGCCTGCGCAGGGTGAAGGTCCGATGGCCGGCGAACCGCGAGCCACAACCCTACGCCGAGCTGGCGGAGCTGGTGGCTCGGGAAGAGGACGTGCTCGCGGTGGTGCACCGGCGGGATGACGCGCGAAGGCTCTGTGAGCTCGTGGACGCGCGGCTGGGGCACGGGAGGACGCTGCACCTGTCGGCGCTCATGTGTTCGAAGCACCGCTCGAAGGTCATCGCGGACATCAAGGAGCGCAAGCGGCGCGGCGAGCCGGTGCGACTGGTGGCGACCCAGCTGGTGGAGGCGGGCGTGGACCTGGACTTCGCCGTCGTCTACCGCGCGGTGGGCGGGCTGGACGCACTCGCTCAGGCGGCCGGCCGTTGCAACCGGGAGGGGCGGCTCGACGGGCTCGGCGAGCTGCGCGTCTACGAGGCTGAGACGCGGCCGCCGCCGGGCGTTCCCCGGACGGCGCAGGACATCACCCGTGGGTTGCTGGAGCAACGGCCCGACCTGGACCTGTTCGCACCGGAGAGCTTCCGCCTCTACTTCGAGCGGCTCTATGCCACCAGCGACCTTGATGCAAAGGGCATTCAATCCCTGCGTGCGAAGCTCTGCTTCGAGGACGTCGCGGCCCGCTTCCAGCTCGTCGAGGATGGCTGGAGCGCACCGTTGGTTGTTCCCTTCGAGGGGTGCGCGCCGCTCCTGGAGGAACTGCGTCGCATGGGGCCCTCTCGCGAGCGACTGCGCTCCTTGCAGCGCTTCACCGTGACGGTGCCGCGCAAGCTCCGGGAGGAGTGGCTGGCACGCGAGCTGGCCCGACTCGCCTCCGACACGGTGGCGTTCCTGGGGCCGGAGCATGGGCCTGCGTACCACCCGCGCTTCGGTCTGCTCCCGGAGCAGGTGGGATTCCTCGACCCGAGTTCGCTCATCCCCGGCTGATGACTTTCAGGAGGTGCCGATGAAGCCAGCAGCAAGCAGGCGATTCTGTGTGCGCGCGAGCGGCCCCGTGGCGTGCTTCACGAGACCCGAGATGAAGGCGGAGCGCGTCAGCTACGAGGTGATGACGCCTTCCGCCGCCCGGGGCTTGCTGGAGGCCATCCTCTGGAAGCCAGCCATTCGCTGGCATGTCCACGAGATTGCCGCGCTCGCTCCTGTGCAGTGGACGAGCTTCCGCCGCAACGAGGTGAACAGCCGCGCGGTGGTGGGGAAGTTCGACTACGCGGCGGACGCAGACAAAGAACGTGCCCAGCGCAACACGGTGGCGCTGCGCGATGTGGACTACGTCATCACCGCCTCCTTCACCCTGGTGCCGGAAAAGACCGGGCCCGAGGACAACCTGCGCAAGTTCGAGGAGATGTTCGAGCGGCGGCTGGAGAAGGGGCAGTGCTTCCACGCTCCCTATCTGGGGTGCAGGGAGTTCGCGGCCCGCGTAGAGGCTGCCACGGAGGGGTTGCGCCCCCATGAGTCCATCGAGCGTAGGCCCCTGGGGCTCATGTTCTATGACTTCGACTTCGGTGGGCCCGGCGAGGAGGTGCGCCCGCTGTTCTTCGAGGCGTTCCTGGAGAGGGGCGTGCTGCGGGTACCTCCGTGGGAGCAGGTCATTGAACGCAATGGGAGGCGCCCATGATGCTCGCGGCGCTCAACGCGTTCGCGCGTGAGCGTGGGCTCGCGGATGACCCGCTGTACGAGGTCAAGCCAGTGGACTTCCTCATCCGCATCGATGTCGAGGGAGGGTTCATCGGGCTCGAATCCACCGTGGGAGAGGGTGGCAAGGGCAAGCCCATGTCCATTCCGCGTCTTCCCCAGCGCTCGGCGAACATCGCCGCGGGCTTCTTCGCGGATTATCCCAAGTACGTCCTCGGCCACGACAAGGAGGAGTCCACCGCCCCGAAAGGATGGGCGCGGCCGACTGGAAAGAGCGCGGCCAAGCTGGATGCCTTCCTGGCGCTGGTGCAGGAAGTCACTGCCCAGGCCGACATACCGGAAGCCCGTGCGGTGGAGGCGTTCCTCAAGAACGCCTCCTCGCGCCGACGCACCCTCGCGGCCAGGGAACCCGAGGAGTGGACGGGCTCGGAGATGCTCGCATTCGTCGTCGGGGAGTCGACGACGCCGGTCCACCAGCTCTCAGGCATTCGCGCCTGGTGGGAGCAGCGCGCCGGTGCGCGGGCGGCCCTGGGGAAGACGGCGGTCTGCCTCGTCAGTGGGAAGGTCTCCACGGTGGCTGGCACGCACCCGAAGCTCAAGAACGTGCCGCAAGCCCAGTCCTCGGGCGCATCGCTGGTGTCCTTCAACGCGGGCGCTTTCGAGTCCCATGGGCTCAAGCAGGGAGACAACGCCCCCATCTCCCAGGACGTCGCGCTCGGTTACGTGCTCGCGCTCAATGACCTCCTCAGGAAGTCGGAACAGCGTCGCTACCGGCAGGGCATCCAGCTTGGTGATGACTCGGTGCTGGTGTTCTGGACGGGAAGCTCGCCCCAGCAGGAGAGCCTGCTCCTCTCCTGGATGGACCCGACAGACGAGGACCTCAAGCGGTTCCTCGAGTCGCCACTCCGAGGTCTGGAGCCTGGTGAGCTGGACGACCGCGCCTTCTACGCGGTGACGCTCGCGGGCAACTCTGGCCGTGTTGCCGTGCGCGACTGGTTCCAGTCCCGGGTCGGCGACGTGAAGCACCACATCCAGCGTTACTTCGAGGACCTGCGCATCGGCAACGCGCCCCTTGGCCCCATTCCCGTCTGGCGCCTGCTCAAGGCCGTGGAGGCCCCATCGGGGCGCGGACTCTCACCGGACCTCGCCACGCGCATGGTGGGTGCCGCGCTCCGTGGACATTCTTTTCCTCGCCAGTTGCTGACGGCGGCGCTGGACCGGCTCCGGCTGCCGCCCGCCGATGACCGTTTCGAGCGCGAGCAACTGCGCCTGCGCGTCGCGCTCATCAAGGCCACCCTTTCGCGCCTACCCCGCAGTGGGCCCGCTCCCCTGGAGGTCACCGTGTCACTGGACAAGAACAACCGGATGCCGCCGTACGTCCTGGGCCGTCTCTTCGCCGTGCTGGAGCGCCTGCAGGGCGCGGCCCTGGGCGACCTCAACACCACCATTCGTGACCGCTACTTCGGTGCCGCCTCGCGCAATCCCGCCATGGTCTTCCCCCGGCTGATCCAGTTGTCCGTGCATCACGTCGCCAAGCTGGGGAACAGCGGCAGGTGGTTGGAGCGGACCAAGAGCGAGGTGGTGGCACTGCTGCCCTCGGAGCGCTTCCCACGTGTGCTCGGTCTGGAAGACCAGGGCCTCTTCGCGGTGGGCTACTACCACCAGCGCGAGGCGTTCTTCACGAAGCGCTCGGCTCCGGAGGACGCCGCCTCCACGGGCGCCTCCGTCGTTTCCCCTGACTGAAGCCTCGTATCCCCTTCACCGGATTCCGGAGAGAGAACGCCATGACCGAGCTCAAGAATCGCTATGACTTCGTGCTGCTGTTCGACGTCCAGGATGGCAACCCGAACGGAGACCCCGACGCCGGCAACCTGCCGCGCATCGACCCGGAGACAAGCCACGGGCTGGTGACCGACGTGTGTCTCAAGCGCAAGGTGCGCAACTTCATCCTCCTCACGCAGGAGGGAAAGCCGGGGTTCGACATCTTCGTGAAGGAGAAGGCCGTCCTCAACACCCGCATCACCGAGGCCTACAAGGGCCTGGGCATCGATCTGGACGAGAAGCCCGCCAAGGCAGGGGATGGGAAGAAGCGCGACTCGAAGGGGAAGGCCCAGGGCTCGGAGGTGGAACAGGGGCGGGCATGGATGTGCAAGACCTTCTTCGATGTCCGCACCTTCGGTGCCGTGATGTCCACCGGCGCCAATGCGGGGCAGGTACGGGGGCCAGTGCAGCTCACCTTCGCGCGCTCGGTGGACCCCATTATCTCCCAGGAGCACTCCATTACCCGTATGGCTGTGACGACAGAGAGCGATGCGGAGAAGCAGGGCGGTGACAACCGGACCATGGGCCGGAAGAACACCGTGCCCTACGCCCTCTACCGGGCTCATGGTTTCGTATCACCGCACCTGGCGAAGCAGACGGGGTTCGGCCCGTCCGACCTGGAACTGCTCTTCAAGTCCTTCGAGCACATGTTCGAGTTGGACCGCAGCGCCGCGCGCGGACTGATGTCCATGCGCAAGGTCCTCGTCTTCAAGCATGGCTCGGAGCTTGGCAACGCGCCTGCACATGCGCTCTTCGATAGGGTCCGGACGGTGCGGACCCAGCCCGGCAGGCCCGTGCGGAACTTCTCCGACTACAAGGTCGACGTGGAGACGGCCGGGCTGCCCCAAGGCATCGAGGTGATGGAACTGGTCGGATGAGCACGGACCGTGAGGCCTGGGTGGCGCTGTCCTCGCACCATGGGCCCCGTGTTCCGTTGGACGTCAGGGGGCCGCTCACTATCTAGACTGCCCGTTTGGGTTGTGTGTCCGTGCTCGCGAACCCTTCCCGGTGTGATGGACGCAGTGCGGTCGCGTTCTTTGAAATCTCCAATAGTTTCTGATGGTGGAGTTGGTGAGTGGTTTGTCTGCAGGGAACTGTTGATGGCTTCGGATGCCAGTGTGCGAAATGTGGCCGGCTTCCTCTGCGAGAACGGCAAGTTGGCCGTGCAGCGTCGCTCCTCGTGAGCGCGAGGAGCGTGGGTTGAAACTGGAAGCCCTCGGCGTCATTCACGCGCCACGGCGTCGCTCCTCGTGATCGCGAGGGGCGTGGGTTGACAACTCCACCTCGCCCGCACTGGGGATGGGCGACGCGTCGCTCCTCGTGATCGCGAGGAGCGTGGGTTGAAACTCGTGCTCCAGCACGCTGCCCGCGAGAATGGCCGTCACTCCTCGTGATCGCGAGGAGCGTGAGTTGAAACGACTGGAAGTGCTTGGCGAAGTTCTCCTTCGACAGTCGCTCCTCGTGAGCGCGAGGAGCGTGGGTTGAAACGACATCGGGGACATGGTCCCCGGTGAGATGCAGGGTCGCTCCTCGTGATCGCGAGGAGCGTGGGTTGAAACTTCACGAGGAAGGCCTCCGAGAAGTCGCGCACAGTCGCTCCTCGTGACCGCGAGGAGCGTGGGTTGAAACTCGTACTCGCTGCCGGTGGCCGACGGGGAGGGCATGTCGCTCCTCCTGACCGCGAGGAGCGTGGGTTGAAACGAGGACTCGTGGGGCCGCGAGGCACGTGAGTTGTGTCGCTCCTCGTGACCGCGAGGAGCGTGGCTTGAAACGTGGGGGAGCCGTACAGCGACGCGTCCATGACGTCGCTCCTCGTGACCGCGAGGAGCGTGGGTTGAAACGTCTTGAACTCGCCGTGCTCCGTCAGGTCGTCGAATCGCTCCTCGTGACCGCGAGGAGCGTGGGTTGAAACGCGACGACTACCGCGTGTGCCCCACAAGGGCCCGTGTCGCTCCTCGTGAGCGCGAGGAGCGTGGGTTGAAACACGTTGTTAGGGGTGAGCTCCCTCTGGGGAGCTGTCGCTCCTCGTGGCCGCGAGGAGGGTGGGTTGAAACAATTCGCGCACCCTTGCGAGGTATGAGACGGTGCAGTCGCTCCTCGTGACCGCGAGGAGCGTGGGTTGAAACCAGGTGCAGGACACCCAGGACGGCCCCACCACGTCGCTCCTCGTGACCGCGAGGAGCGTGGGTTGAAACGCGCCCTCGGGCCAGGGTTGCCCGCCGTGGCGGAGTCGCTCCTCGTGACCGCGAGGAGCGTGGGTTGAAACACGTTGTCGAACACCGAGACGGGCGAGGCTGCCTGTCGCTCCTCGTGACCGCGAGGAGCGTGGGTTGAAACTCAGGCTCGTTCAGCTCCGCAGCCGCGCGGGCTTGTCGCTCCTCGTGACCGCGAGGAGCGTGGGTTGAAACGGGGCCGGGACGACCTTGAGCGTCGGCGCCAGCGAGTCGCTCCTCGTGACCGCGAGGAGCGTGGGTTGAAACGTCAATACGGCGCTGCTCACCGTGGTGTCCCGGGTCGCTCCTCGTGACCGCGAGGAGCGTGGGTTGAAACCGCCGCTGCCCGTCCCACCTCCGAGGCCGCGTGCCAGTCGCTCCTCGTGACCGCAAGGAGCGTGGGTTGAAACTGGAGGGACCACGTACTGCCCGGCAGGCCGCCAGAAGTCGCTCCTCGTGACCGCGAGGAGCGTGGGTTGAAACCGGCACTCCCTTTCACACGAGGAGGTAGCATGGTGGTCGCTCCTCGTGACCGCGAGGAGCGTGGGTTGAAACTGGGGGTGTGCCATGGCGCAGTGCGAGACGCAGTCGCTCCTCGTGACCGCGAGGAGCGTGGGTTGAAACGCTTCCTGCTCGAGCCCCTTGCTGATGCGGAACGTCGCTCCTCGTGACCGCGAGGAGCGTGGGTTGAAACCTGACGCGCAGGGCCTGGAGCACGGCGCAGCGTGCGTCGCTCCTCGTGACCGCGAGGAGCGTGGGTTGAAACTTGATGTCTTCCGCAGTCAGCGCCACTGGCTACGTCGCTCCTCGTGACCGCGAGGAGCGTGGGTTGAAACAAGAGCGGCGACGCTCCCCCGGACGGTAGTTGCCGTCGCTCCTCGTGACCGCGAGGAGCGTGGGTTGAAACGTCAAGGCGGCCTCTCCCGTGTAGGTGTTCGACAGTCGCTCCTCGTGACCGCGAGGAGCGTGGGTTGAAAACTGGAGGGGTCGCCGATCAGCTCGGCCACCCACTCGGTCGCTCCTCGTGACCGCGAGGAGCGTGGGTTGAAACACTGAGTCATTGGCCAGCTCCCGGCAGCTTTAGCGCGTCGCTCCTCGTGACCGCGAGGAGTGTGGGTTGAAACAACGCGGCGCGGTGCACGTCCTGGTGAGCGACGCGGGTCGCTCCTCGTGACCGCGAGGAGCGTGGGTTGAAACGTGTTGCGCATGAAGCCGTTGTTGCCCTGGTCCAGTCGCTCCTCGTGACCGCGAGGAGCGTGGGTTGAAACGTGTTGCGCATGAAGCCGTTGTTGCCCTGGTCCAGTCGCTCCTCGTGACCGCGAGGAGCGTGGGTTGAAACGCCACCTCGGACACCAACACGGCGTCCCTGCTGGTCGCTCCTCGTGACCGCGAGGAGCGTGGGTTGAAACCAGTTGACCTCGAAGATCCAGTCACCTGACGTGGTCGCTCCTCGTGACCGCGAGGAGCGTGGGTTGAAACTTTTCCGGCCTCCGCTGTCACGTCGCTGTCACGGGTCGCTCCTCGTGACCGCGAGGAGCGTGGGTTGAAACTGGGCGCGGACGAGCTGCATGGCACTCGTCGTCAGTCGCTCCTCGTGACCGCGAGGAGCGTGGGTTGAAACGGCGTCAGTGTGGCACCCACCAGCGCCGCGGGCCGGTCGCTCCTCGTGACCGCAAGGAGCGTGGGTTGAAACGTCGACGCGCTCCGCGAGACGTTGAAGACGGCCGGTCGCTCCTCGTGACCGCGAGGAGCGTGGGTTGAAACTCCCTTGGCCTCGTCCTGGAGGCCGTGGCGGTGGTCGCTCCTCGTGACCGCGAGGAGCGTGGGTTGAAACCCTGCCTGCCGCTTCGGTCGTAGAATCGAAGTAGGGTCGCTCCTCGTGACCGCGAGGAGCGTGGGTTGAAACGGCCACCTGGTGCCGGAGAACTACCAGCCGTACGCGTCGCTCCTCTTGGCCGAGAGGAGCGTGGGTTGAAACCCTGGACACAATGCCTCCGTGCGAGCGGGTGAGTCGCTCCGCGTGACCGCGAGGGGCGTGGGTTGAAACGTCTTGGTGACCTGCTGGAGCGTCAGGCGTGCCGATAGCCTCACGTGGCAGCGAACAGCGCGGGTCGAAACGCCCCAGCTCTATCGCTCAAATCTACGATGATTCAGGGCCTGGGGCCCACTCCCCAGGGGCGGAGGAAGGCGTCGGACTCGGCGGTGATGCGGGGCAGGGAGGCGGTCAGCTCGTGGCCGTCGTCCACCTCCACCACGCGGACATGGCGTCGGCCCTCGGCCCACTGGTGGGAGTAGCGGAGCAGACACGTGTCGTCCGCGCGCCCGTGGATGATGAGGGTGGGGACCCGCACGTCGGGCCAGCCGCCCGTGCGCGCGTCCACCGCCTCCGCGTCCGGGATGAAGCCCGAGTGGATGCGCACCTTGCGCTTCTCCGCGAAGTCGTCCGTCTCAATCCAGCCCGCCTTCTCCCAGTGTGCCCAGCCCGCGTCGCCCATGCGGCGGTGGAGCTGCTCCACCACGCGGAAGGCCGGCGCCAGCAGCACCAGCGCACACACCCGGGCGTCCTGCTCCGCCACGCGCGAGGCGACGAGGCCGCCCAGGCTGGAGCCGATGAGGACGGCGCGGTCCTCGGGGCCTCCGAGCGCGGCGCGCACCGTGTCCAGCATGGCGCTCAGGCGCAGCTCCTCCATGGAGGGCACGCGCAGGTTGATGCGCTCCACGTGGAGGCCCTGGGCCGCGTAGTGCCGCGCCATGGCCACGCCCTTCGTGGAGTCCGGGCCCGAGGCGAAGCCGTGCAGGTACAGCCAGCGAAGGCCGGTAGGTGTCGGAACGGGCGGTGTCGTGCTCATGCCGGGCACTGTACCCAGGGCGGCCGGGCGTGTGTCGCCTACCGCGTGGACAGGGGCGCCAAGTCCTTGAAGGCCCGCGTCAGCGTGCGTCCGAGCCCGGCCAAGAGCTGCTCCGCGTCCGAGACGCGAAGGAAGCCCCGGGTGCACGCGGCCACGACGAGGGAGCGGCCCTCGGCGAGCTGGAGGATTCCCACGTCGCAGGCGCGCCGGTGCTGCGTGCCCGTCTTGTGGGCCCAGCGCGCGGTGGAGGGGAGGCCCGCGAGAATCCGCGCGCGCCCCGTGTGGCACCTGCGCATCAAATCATGCGCGCGCTTGCAGGAGGCCGGGCCGAGGCCCTCGCAGCGGGCCACCTGTTCGAGCAGCCTGCCCACCTCGTGCATGGAGGTGGAGTTGGTGCCCTCGTCGTAGAAGGACTGGAAGGCCGCGTCGAGCTCGCGCCCCGTCCACGCGGGCGAGCGGCCCAGCAGTTCGGAGAGGAACCGGGCGCGCGCGCCCAGCGAGTTGCGCCGGCCCAGCTCGCGAATCTGCGCGGGCGTCAGCTCCGCGCCCCTCGGGTCGAGCTTCCCGTAGACGCGGCGCCGGTCCTCCAGGAGCGTGACGAGCGGGCCGAAGCGCAGGCCCCGCTGCGCCAGATGCGCATTCACACGGTCCATGCGGACGTGGCCCATGAGCAGGTCCGCTGCTGCGTTGTCGCTGTGCACCATCATGTACTCGAGGAGCGTCTCCACCGGCAGCGCCGTGCCCGGACGGACCTGCGCGAGCGGGCCCATGCCGTCGCGCACGTCGTCGGGCTCGAAGACGATGGGCGTCTGGAGGGTGAGCACTCCCGCGTCGATCTGGCGCAGCACCTCCAGCATCACGGCCAGCTTGATGGCCGACGAGAGGTACATGGGAGTGCTTGCGTTGTAGGCGTACTCCTCGCCTGTCGCGACGTCGCGGACGTAGAGCGCGAGCTCCCCGTCGAAGTCACGCGCGGCTGCCGTGACGCCCGCGTGCAGGACGGAGCGCCACGGGGCCGGCTCGGAGGGGAGGGTGGCGGCACCGGCCAGCGTCCCGAGCAGCGTCACCAGGAGTGACAGCCACCCGCTTCCGATGCCGCCGCGCACGCAGGGAGTCTCCGCGCTCGAGTTGAGGGCCTATCGAGGCTCAGCCCCCACCGCCTCCGGCGCTGCCCGTGTTCTCATCCTCGAACTGGGACTCGGGAGTCGCGGGCTGCTGTCCCGCGCCGCCGATGCCCGTGGCGTCGTCACTGGTGTCGAGTGCCTCGCTCGCAGGAGCCGCTTCCGGCGCGGGGGCCG
Organism: Pyxidicoccus xibeiensis; assembly: GCF_024198175.1. Classification (NCBI taxonomy): domain Bacteria; kingdom Pseudomonadati; phylum Myxococcota; class Myxococcia; order Myxococcales; family Myxococcaceae; genus Pyxidicoccus; species Pyxidicoccus xibeiensis. The sequence continues at coordinate 984,215 of NZ_JAJVKV010000004.1, read as the reverse complement.
CGGCGCCCACGCTCGTGCCCTGGGGCTCCGCCGGGGAGTCCACGGCGGAGGGCTCGGTGGGAGGCTGCTGCGCCGTGCTGCTGATGCCCGAGGTCTCATTCGCGGCGCCCAGCGGCGATGGCGCCGGAGGCGTGGGTTGCTGCGACTGCGCCGCGCCGCCGAGGCTGGCGGAGCCGCTGGTCGCCTCGTCCGGGGCGGCGGGGGCGGGCGCCGCGGACTCCGGTGGAGTCGCGGGCTGCTGGAGGCCCGCGCCGCCGGTGCCCTTCTCCTCGCAGTCCTGCTTCAGGGGCTGCGCGGGCGCGCTCGACACGGCGCCCTGTCCAGAACCGCCGGTGGCCACGGGCTCACAGATGAGCTCGGGCGCCGCGGTCACACTGGCCTGGGGCGGAGGCGCTTCGGGGAGTGTCGCGACGCTCGTGTCCTGCGATGGCGGCGGAGTGGCCGCGGTCTCTCCCTGTTCCTTCTGGTTGTGTGCGCAGCCGGCGCCGAGCAGCGCCACGGCCGCAATCAGTCCTATGACTTTCATGGTCATCCCCGTCTGAACTGGACCTGCTGGACGGGAAGGTGAGTCGTGTGTCGCGGAACGGACAGTTGGGGGCCTGCCGGGAAGCTCCCTCTATGGGAGGGCTGGCGGGACGGCCTGGGCTCGTCCGGACGGCAGCCACTAGCCCCTCCAATCCCTTGTAGGGCAAAGACTTTTTCTCTGCTGTGGCTGTGTGTCCATGTCTGCTTGGGATTCAGTTCATTCCCTGCCTTCCCTGTGAATCCGTTCATAGAGCTCCGGTTTTGCCTGGCGCAATGTCTGGGATGTCGACCGTTTCTCTTTCAGGGGCGGGGGAGGCATCCACGTTGTCCTGGTGGCTCGAAATCGAAATCTCCCGGGCGGGCGACGCGCTGCGAGTCACGGCGCAGGGCAATCACGGGCAGCAGCCCGCGCCACACCTGCTGGAGCCGAGGCTCGAGGCGATGGCCTCCTTCGCGGAGTGGGTCGAGGCCGCGGCGGAGCGTGCCGAGCCGCTCGATGAAGCGCGCCTGTGCCAGGCCCGCGCGCTGCACCGGGCGCTGTTCCGCGAGGGCGTGCAGACCGTGCTGGACAGGATGCGCGGCGCGGCGGGCGAGGGGCAGGGACTCGTCAGGCTCATGCTCCGCGAGGGCGAGCTCCAGGCCTTTCCCTGGGAAGCGCTCTGCGCACCGGGAACGCAGCGGGGCTTCCTGGGCAACTCGCCGGACCTGTTCCTCGCGCGCGGCGTGAGCTCGGCGGACCTGTGGCAGCCGCGAGAGGTGAGCGGCGCGGTGAAGCTCCAGGTCATCTCTCCCACGAGCGAGCTCGCACCCGCCGCGCTCAAGAGCGCGCTGCATGCCCGCATCGCGACGGGGGAGCTGGAGTGGCTGGAGCCCCTCACAGGGCCGCAGGCCGGCCAGCGCGCGCTGTTCGAGCACCTGCGCGGCGGGCAGGTGCCGCACGTCCTCCACTTCATCTGTCATGGCGCGGTGGATGAGGCGGGCACGCCCCGGCTGCGGCTGGCGGACGTGGACGGCGAGGAGTGCTGGGTGGACGTGGAGCTGCTGGCCCAGCAGCTCAAGGCGAGCTTTCGCGGCAACCTGCGCCTCGTCGTCCTCGAGGCGTGCGAGGGCGCGCGGCCCGGAGCCTTGGCGAGCGCGGCGGAGCTGCTCGCCCGGGCCGGCGCGGATGCCGTCGTCGCGCACCTGTGGCCGGTGAAGGCCGACGTGGCGCGGCTGTGCTCGTCCACGTTCTACCGGGCGCTGACGGGGGCGGAGGCTCGCCGGGGGGATGTGGCCTACAGCCTGAGCGAGGCCCGGCGCATGGTGCTGACGCAGCACCAGGGCAGCGCAGAGGCATTCTCCCCGGTGCTGTACCTGCGGGGGCGGGACGCGACGTTGTTCGACTTCAAGGCGCGCAAGGTGGGGGCACCGCATGCCGCGCCGGTGCGGGCAAGCCCGCTGCCGGCCTCCTTGCGGCTGCTGCTCAACCAGCGCTTCTCGCTGCTGCTCGGCGACAGGTGGAGCGACGAGCGCTCCATGCTGGAGGCCTTCCGGGTGCGGCTGCGGCGGGGCCTGGAAGAGGCGAGCGCCCCCGCTCCGGCCGGGCTGTCGATGAGCGCGCTCGCGCAGCGCTATGCCTTCCGCATGGGCAAGGACAGCCTGGACTCCGAGTTCCAGGACGTCTTCGGGCAGCACGACGACTCCGTGCCCATCGTGGAGTCGCTGGCGAAGCGGCTGGGGCCCGGTGTCCATGTCACGCTGCTGCGGCGGCCGGTGCTGGAGCTGGCGCTGGCCCGGCAGCGGCCGGACCTCACGCTCTATGTCGTGCAGCCGCCGGAGGCCGCGCGGTCGCGCGCGCCGGTGATGCGACGCGCGGGCGGGCAGGACACCTGGGAGCCGCTGGACGCGCTGCCGACGTCGCTGGACCTGAGGCGGGACGTGCTCCTGCTGCGGCTGTATCGCGGGTACCTGCCGCGCCAGCGGTTCGAGCAGCCGTTCCTCACGGAGGACGACTACCTGCTCGGAGTGCGCGAGCTGGAGTCGATGCTGTCTCACGAGCTGTCAGACGCGCTGCTGGCCATCCTGCGGGCGCGGCCCGTGCTGCTGCTCGGCATGTCCATGCTGACGTGGCACCACCGGATGATGCTGTACCGGCTGTTCGAGGAGCGTCCCCTGCCGCGAGGGAGCCTGGCGCTGCTGGAGCCGGGGGAGTCAGAGCGGGAGCTGTGGGTGGCGGGCGCGAGCCTGCCCGGGCGAAAGGGCGTGCAGGTAGTGGAGACCGACTTGAGTGAGCTCGTGGAACCGGTGGCCGCGCCCTTCTGTCCGGAGGCGGCATGAACGGCGTATCCCTCAATCCCTTCCAGGGGCCTCAGCCCTACCGGGCCGCGGACCGGGAGCGCTTCTTCGGGCGGGAGGAGACCATCCGGAAGCTGGCCAACCGCATCCTCGCACATCCGTGCGTGACGCTGTTCGGACCGTCGGGGGCGGGGAAGTCATCGGTGATGCAGGCGGGCGTCATCCCGCTGCTCGAGGAGCTCCACGAGTTCCGCACGGTGCGCATCGATGGGTGGCTCGCGGACGAGCCGCCGCTCTGCCGGCTGGTGGAGGCGATGCACGCGGCACTGGACCTGGGGCCGGTGATACCGGAGCTGCAGCCCCTGGCCGCGCTGGATGCGGCGGTGGAGCTGGCGGTGCTGCGCTCGGACCGGCCCATCCTCATCTATCTGGACCAGCTCGAGCAGGTGTTCTTCCCCGGGCGCCGCCTGGAACAGACCTGCATGCTGATGCGGGGCATCGGTGCGCTGGCGCGCAAGCCGGTGCAGGGGCTGCAGGTGGTGCTCTCGCTGCGGGAGGACTACCTGGGACGCTTCCGGGACAGGGTGTGTGAGATGCGGGAGCTGCTGGAGCAGGGCTTCCGCCTGGGGCCGCTGACGGTGGGGGAGATGGTGAAGGTCGCGAGCCGGCTCGTGGCGTCGGGGATGCCGGTGCAGTCCTGGCCCGAGGAGGAGCTGCGGCCGCTGATGCGGCAGATGCGGGTGGACGGGCAGGACGCGAAGGACGAGGCAGAGGTGCAGGCGGCCTTCGCGCAGATTGTCTGCCGGGACCTGTGGGAGGAGCGGGGCATGGGCGGCATCCTCGAGATGGCGGAGGCGGAGTCTCGCGTTCATCGCTATCTGGAGATGTCGCTACACGGGCTTGGGCCACACAAGGAGGCGGCTCGGGAGCTGCTGGAGGAGCACCTGGTGGCCAGCGACGGGAGCCGCACGTTGATGACGGAGCAGCAGGCGCGGGCCGTGCTGCCACCGGGCGTGGCGGATGCGGTGCTCACCCAGCTGGAGTCCGCCGCCGTGCTGCACGCGGAAGAGCACCAGGGTAGCCGCTACTTCGAGCTGGGGCACGACTGGCTGGCGCGCAAGGTGTTCGAGCTGAAGCGGACCCGACGCGAGCGACGGGCCCGGGTCCGGACGGCGGCTCTCGTGGGAGTGCTCGTGGTCAAGGCCTTGGTGATGGTCTGGCTGTTCACCTGGGCGATGGAGCAGCGACATCTGGCCCAGACGGCGCAGCTGCGCGCGCTCCAGGCAGAGGAGCGGGAGTGCGCGCCGGTGCCGGCTTCATGGTCACCCCCGTAGACGCCGGCTCAGGGCGCTCAAGACGTCCCATGGCAGGGCGTCTCCTCTTCCCGGCGTCCGAGGTCATGAACCCGCATGCCGCAGCGACAGGCGCGCAGCCGGGTCTCCGAGCAGCAGGTAGCCACGCAGGTCATTGCGCAGCATCCACCTCATGCCGTGGCGCTTCGGATCGAACGGGTCCGGTGTGCCGTCGAGGCGCGCGTCCTCCCGGAGTTGTTGTTCGTCCATCAGTGCAAAGTTGACGTCCCGGTAGAACTGCATCAGCGCGTCGAGCGCCACTCCCACGCGGCTGCCCTTCACCAGGACCCTCAGCGCGGAGAGGATGCGCTCCGCTCGGCTCTGCCCCACGTCCTCTGCATCCGCGAAGCCGAGTGTCCATGCCAGGTCGCAGTGGCCGATGACGGCCAGCGGTCCTCGCGGGTTCGCCAGCAGCGCCTGCGGAAGCGCAGAGAGGAAAGGCCGCTCGCCCGGCTTCGGCAGGTTCTCCAGCACCACGTCCGGACGCTGACCGTAGACCCCCGCTCGGGCCAGGAGGGACAGCCACGAGTGGAAGGCACTCTTCGCGGGCGTCGCTGCCCCGAAGCACGCCACACTGAACCACAGGCCTCCCGGCAGGAAGGGGGTGTTCCGCAGGGATTGGCCCGTGAGCGAGCATCCAGGCCCCAGCGACAGCGCGCCCTGCAGGGCCCACTGCTCCTCCTGTGACGCCCAGCCTGACGCTGGCCTGCCGAGGCCGTGCGCCACCGAGAGCAGCAACCCCGAACGTGCCGCGCCCACCCTGCCCAGCAGTCCCGCCGGGCTCGCCGCTTCGTACGGCACCTCCGTCACCTCCAGCCCCGCGTGCTTCTGCTTCCACTGCGTTCGTATCGCCTCGGCGCTGGGCTTCATCAGCAGCGTGTGCCCCTGCTCCGTCGCGCTCGTTCCATCGCGTGCCGTGTAGAGCAGCACCTCGGGCGCGGCATCTCGCTCCGTGCGTTGTTCGTAGGCCAGCACCTTCTCCGCATAGGCCCGGTAGCCCGCGAGGTCCGGCTGGCCATCCGGCAGGCCCACGTGCACACGTCCCACGTAGGCGCTGTGTGCCATCACCTGCTGGAGTTCCAGGGAGACGTGGTGCAGATCTCCCAGCAGCAGCAGGTACTTCGGTTGCTCTTCCTCCGGCACGCTCCGCGCCCGGTGCTCCTGGTCCATCCACTTCACCGCCGCCGCCGCATCCTGGTCCGGAGGCACCCGGTATTGCTTCACCGGCGCTCGTTGCTCCTGCTCGCGGTACGCCAGCAGGGGCGCGATTGCCTTCAGCAGGGCATCGCCCACCGGGCCCTGCGGAGCCACCACGCCCCAACGCTGGGCCGGCAGGTCATTGGGCGCCGCGCTGGAGTCCTTCCGTATCAGGACCTCCACGCGGTCCGGGAACTTCTCAGGCTTCGGCACTTCTCGCGTGGAGGATGCCGCGAGCCCCTCCTCCAGCACCGGCCCGTGGTCGTCTCCTCTCGCGAGGAGCAGGTGCAGGGCACTCTCGGCGGCAGGTTTCATCGGCGGATGCCTCGTTCAAGACCCGCGTGACTTGTGCCGCCTTGCGCCTGACCGTGTTGGCAGACTCCGGGCCCTGGCGTGCGGCCCGGTTCACATTCAGTCGAGCCAATAGCTCGCGCGCTTCTCCCGAACCCGGCCATTCTCAAGAATGACAACCCGGATGGCGTAGTTGCCGTCCCGGTAGCTCCGGCTGTAGCGCAACCCATGAAGTGACCTCGGCTTGTGCCTCTCCAGTGCGTGCTCTTCCAGCGGCGGGCCAAGGAGCGTTCGCACCCAGCTGTCAGGCATGCCGGGGGTGACCAGGCGGAATCGCCAGTCGGAGTACCCGGCTGCGTACTCGGTCGTGTCCTCACCGAATGCGGCGCGGATGAGCAAGCCGTCGAGCCCCTCCAGCAGCGTGACATGCAGGACCGCCAGGAGCACGAACGGGCTGGCCGTCCACAAGAGGCAGTGAACGAGCCCCACGGTCATCCTTCGAAGGACCGTCGCAGGACGCTTCGGGTTGCCGTCCGGAGCTCCGTCGGCAGGGAATCGCGGATTCATGAGCTCCCCCTTCGGTGCGGAAGTGCTGCGGCGCACACCATAGCAGCGCTCCTCGGTGGAAGGCTCCTTCAGGACCCGCGCGACTTGCGCCGCTTCGCCAGCCTCGCGGCCTGCTCGGGGTTGAGCATCTTCACGTAGGCCAGGAGCCCGTCGATGCGTGCCTCCTCCTTTGCATCCTCTCCGTCTCGGCCTTCCTGGTGAATCATCGCTCGCAGGCGGCGGCGCTCCTGACGTGACAGCCCGAGTTCCGTGTTCACGGTGACACCCGTGACACGCTGCGCACCACCCTTGCGCTGCACCCGCGTCTTCTCTCCGTTCACCTCGAAGCCCTCGTCCCGCACGTACCTCGCGGCCAACGCGCGTACCCTCGGCAGCGCCGCCACGTCGTCCCCGGAGAAGGTCAGGTCGTCCGCGTAACGCGTGTACGTGTAACCATAGCGGCGCGCCAGCCCCGCCAGCCGCCGGTCCAGCCGCAGCAACACCGCGTTGCACAGCCCCGGGCTCGTCGGCGCACCCTGCACGCAGACTCGCGGGCCCACCGGTACGTGGAAGACGGTGCCCTCCACCTCCACCGGCTGGCGCTCGGCCTCCGTCATCAGCACCGCCAGCGTCGCCGCCACTGGATAGCCGTAGCCCAGCGCAATCAGCAGCCCTCGCACCCGTGCGAAGGTCACGGACGGGAAGAAGTCCTTCAGGTCCAGCTTCAGCACCACCCTCCGGCCCACGTGCGGCGCCGCTCCCGTCTTGATGGAGCGTCCAGTGACGAAGCCATGCGCGTGCGCGCTCACTGGCAGCTTCGACACCAGCAGGTCCAGCAGGCGCCGCTGCAACGCTTTGAGCCGGCGCTTCGGCGCGTGGATATGCCGCAGTCCTCCCGAGCGCTTCCGCACCGCGAACGTCACATAATGCGATACCCGCTCACGCGACCGGTGGATGGAGTAGTGGCGCAGCTGCCCCACCGAGACTCTCAGCGCCGTGGCCAGCTCCTCCTCCGTGCGCCACACCGGCAGCCCGTAGCGCGCGAGCTGCGCCTCGTCCGGCAGCAGGTCCCCCTGCTCACGGTTGCGCGTGCGCAGCGTGGCGGAGAAGCGCCTGCGCGCCTCGCTCGCGGACATCAACCGCATGCGGTTCGGCGTGTAGCGGCGCGGCCCCTTGGGCAGCAGCCTCGCGTCTCGAATGATTTGCCGCCGGTGCCCGGGCTTCAGCGGCCCCGACATGGCCACCGTCTCCCGCACCCGGTCCACGGCGCGGCCACTCGCGTCCACGGGCGCGTCCAGCCGTGACACGTCGCGTGTCACCGGGCGGGTGAAGAGCCCCTTCAACCAATCGAGCCAGCTCATGGTGCTCCGGGAGGGGCCAGGGGACGACCTGCGCAGCACTGGACCCGGGGCTCCCTGCGTTTCGTACGCAGGGACCCTGGCGAAGAGAAGGAGACAGAACACCTCCGCGGCGAAACACCGCGGTACTCATGGCTCATCCGCGAGCCCTGGCCCTTCCCGGGAGCGTCAGCGGTTATCGTCATCGCCGTCCTCCGCGTCAAGCGCCCCTTCCTCGTCGCCGTCGCGAGCACGGCGCTCCTCAGGAGCCCTCGCGGCAATCGCCTCCGCCGAAGCCGGCGTGGAGCTGGCCAGCTCCCTCCGCCGCGCCCTCGCCAGCCGCGACAGCGCCAGCAGGTGCGCGCACGGGCCCAGGTTCAGCAAGTGCTCACGGAAGTGCTCGCAGCCGCAGCGGCCGAAGAGGAGCCGGTCCTCGTCGTTCAACACCAGCTCCACCTCCGCCTGCGCCCCCACCCGGCCCTGCACCACCCAGTCCCGGTGGATGACCTCGCGCACCACCGTCCCCTCGGGCGTGGGCAGCTTGCGCACCTTGCGCGTCTCTCGCGTCGCCTCGGAGGACACGTGCACCTCGCCCGCCGCCTCCAGCCGCTCCGCCTCCTCGCGCCTCGCGTCCGGTGGGTACAACCGCCCCAGGTCCACCGGCGTGGCGAACAGCTCCCGGTGCCTCCAGCGGCGCGCCTCCACGTCGAACATGGCCCGGCCCGCCGCGCACTGCGCCGCCAGCGCCGCCGCCGCTCGCGCCTTGTCCACGCCCAGCGCTCCGGCCACCTCCTCCGTGGAGGCATGGAAGCGCTCTCGCAATACGCCCAGCGCCCGCTCCGCGAGCCCCGCGTCCCGCTCCGGCTCCAGCAGCAGGTCCATTCCCGCCGTGCCCGTCCACCGGTTCGCCGTCCACCCGGACAGGCCCAGCACGAAGCGCACCCCGCCGCCCAGGTGCACCACGTAGAAGTGCGGCAGCGCGCGGCCTTTCAAATACACATCCACCCGCTCCGCGTACGGCAGCAGTGGCTCCAGCAGCCGCAGCCGCCGCCGGCCCCAGGTGCGAATCGTGCGGGCTTCCGGGCCGCCGTGCACCGCGCCTCGCAGCGGGAAGACCTGCTCCCACGGCTCCAGCACCAGGCGCGCGTCTTCACCCGGTGGCAGCTCGTAGCGCAGCGCCCGGGGCGACACCTTCGCCTTGGTGTAGCGCAGGAAGCGCTCCGCCGCGAGCAGGTCCACCGGACGCACCGAGAGCCGCGTGCCCGGCAGCGCCATGCCGCCCTGGAGCTGGAGGAAGCCGCGCACCCACGCGTCCGGCACCTCCACCTTCTGCTCGAAGCGGCCGCCCGCGCCCGTGGTGCGCACCTCGAAGCCCTCCGGCCCCACGCGCAGGTGCGTCTCACGACTGGAGCGCAGCTCCGCGAGCGCCGCCCACAGCCACGCGGTGAAGTCCACGTTGGTGGTGCCGCAGTGCACTTCGCCCTCGGGGACGAAGCACTCCCGGTCCACGATGACCAGCCCGTACGCGCTCTGGTCCTGGCTGAATGCCTCGAAGAAGACGCGGTCCGGGTGCACGGTGATGAGCGGGTCCAGGATGCCGCCCGTCCACTCCGGGTTCCACTCGTCCGAGTGCCAGATGAGCTCGCCGAGCGCCTGCAGCGCCATCCGCAGCGGCAGCACGTGCTTCGCCACGCGCGCATGGAAGCGCACCGGCCGGTGCTGGTCCGCGGACAGGCCCAGCAGCGCGCGCTCGCGGGTGGACTCGAACACGGACGGCGTGGCGTAGAGGAAGCCGAAGGTCGTCATGCGCGCTCCGCCTCTCCGGTGGGCCCGAAGACCCGGGGTGTCTCGGACGGGCCTCGCAGCTCCGGCCAGCGCACGAGCACCTGTGCCAGCAGTGCCACCAGCGACTCCTTGGGATAGCGCGTGTCGGGCAGCGCGAAGGTGTCTCGCAGGCGCGGCACGAGCCGCCTCGCGGGCTCCACGCCGTGCGCGGCGGCGTTGGCCAGCGCGGAGAAGGCCGCATGGCGGGTGCGCCGGTGCAGCGGGCGGAGCAGCGTGGCCTGCAGCAGGTCCAGGTTCTCCGCCGCCAGCTCACGCGCACGCGGCGAGTCACGGCCGAGCAGCCGGAAGGCGAGCGCCTGCACGTGAATCTGCGGCGCCTCCAGCAAGTCACGCACGGCCCGGGGCTCCGCCAGGTAGAAGTCATCCGAGCGCTGGAAGAAGAGCCTCGCGAGCCGGTTCTTCTCCAGCAGCGCATCGTAGTCCCAGACGGCGAACGCGGGGATGGCACCCAGCGCGCTGGCGGCCCGGCGGGCGAAGACGCCGCCTTCCTTCGGCAGCGCCTCGTAGTGGGAGGCCAGCGCGTCGAGCACCTTCACCCAGTCCTTCTGCGTCTTGGGGTCGTGGACCAGGTGCATGGCGGCGCGGCTGGCGAGGAAGTCCAGCAGGTCCTCGTCATCCTGTTGCAGGGCCTGGGACACCAGCTTCGGGTAGGCAGCGTGCCAGCCCGAGGCCACGTGCATGCGGAACGGGCCGCGCAGCAGCTCCGGGAAGCGCGTGTACAGCGCCACCGCTGTGCCGTCCGTCAGGGGCTGCACCCGCGCGAGGCCCAGGCCGGGCAGGTTCCACTCACCGCCAGCGCCGGCCACCTGGAGCAGCCGGCGCCGCGTCACGGCCTCGTCCGTGGCCGTGTCCTCCACCAGCCGCCGCACCTCCGCGTCGAAGGTCTCCGCCGTGGCCGAGGTCCGCAGCGCCACGCTCCACACGTCCTCCCAGCCGCGGACGCGGGCGAGCTGCAGCAGCTCAGGGAGGCCCTTCGCGTTCTTTCTCCGGCCGAACACACCCCACCGGGGGAACACCGAGCGCAGGTGCTCCAGGAGGTAGGGCACCACGTCGCGCCCACGCACCTCCGCCAGCTCCACGAAGACGTGCGCAATCCCCGGAGTGGCAGCCTCCGGGTGGTGCTCCTTCAGCTCGCGCAGCAGCGCCTCCGGCTCCCGCACGTCGCGCGCCAGCGCCAGCACGTCACGGCGCCACGTGGCCTCGTCCACCAGACGGCGGTACAGGGCGGAGGCCATCGCCGCGTCGCCGCGTGCCCGGGCCCGCTCCATCAGCGTGGTCCACAGCGGCAGGAACGCGTCACGCTGGCCCCAGATGCTCCAGCGCCACGGCAGGTGGTCGAGGATGAAGGCGCGCGCCGCCTCCGGGTCCACCGTGTCCAGCGCGAGCGCCGTCTTCTCGTCGAGGCGACACTGGCTCAGGTCTACCTTGGCCAGCGCCGTGTGCCGCGCGCTCCGGGTGGTCGCGGCCTTGAAGCGGCGCATGACGTCCTCGCGCCACTCCGTGTCCAGCGTCCCTCTCGGAAGTCCGGCCAGCTTCCACGCGTACAGGCGGCGGAACACCTCCACGTCGTCCGCGCGGTCCGCGTCGTCGAGCCACGTCTTCAGCGCGGCGGCGTTCCCGCCCTTCCATGCGTCCACCCACTTGCCTGCCGCCGTGAGGGCGCTCGGGGTGAACCAGGACAGCAGCAGCGGGCGGAAGCGGACGCGGTCCCTCACGTGCAGCGCCGGTCCCCACAGCCAGGTGAAGTCCCGGAAGTACGGCCGCCGGGCCAGTTCCTCCAGCGCGGCGCGCAGCTCCTCGTCGGACTGACGGCGGGCCAGGACGCTTCGGAGGGCCGTGTCCATCTCACGGGCCTCGCGGTGGAATCGCTGCTGCCAGCTCTCGCTCACGGCCGGAGGTCTACACCGCCCGGCCTCCCCGGCGCACGCCGGTCAGAAGCGAATCACCGGGCCGGCAATCACCGAGTGCAGCGGCTCGGCGCACTCCTTGATGACGTCCGTGGTGAACTTCACGTCGCAGAACTGGAAGGCGGTGGAGACGGACACGCCCCAGCGCGAGCTGAGCCAGCCGTCCACGCCCACGCGGAAGGCCATGCTCGTGGTGTCTATCTTCTCCCGGAAGAGGTTGCCCACCTCGTTGGGCGTGAAGGTGCTGGACCAGCTCTTCGACAGGCGCGCGCCCACCCACGGGTTGATGGGCTTGTCGCGGAAGAAGCGCAGCCGCGCCTCGATGCCCACCGCCTTGTAGTCGAGCTGTGGCTTCTCCAGCCGGTTCGGGTCCGCCGCGGTGGGGAACTGCTGCTTCCCCCACGTCTCGGACACCTCGGCCAGCAGGCCCAGGGACAGGCCCGGCGGGGACTCCACGCCCAGGTACCCGTGCAGCGCCGGCCCCATCGAGCGGAAGTCACTCAGGTGGTCCAGGGTGATGCCCGCGCCCAGGGAGGCATACCCCTGCCAGCCCTCCGCCGCCGCTTCCGTTCCCAGGCCCAGGACTCCCGCCAGTGCCACCCACTTCGACAGCGTTCTCATGCGCGCCAGTCTACGCCCCCGTGTCATGAATCCCATCGCACCGTCGTCACGGAGAGGTCCATCGAGGTCTATTACGCCGTGTCCGGTCGCGCTCGACTCACCGTGGGAGAGGCCGAGCAGCCTGCCGAGCCCGGGTCCTTCGTATACGTCCCAAAGCACGTGCGGCACCGGTGCCACTCCATCGAGGAGCGGCGGGTGCTCTTCGCGCCGGCCGAGTCCGGCGGTTAGGCTCACGCTCCAATGTCCGTCTCCTTCGAAGCCGCCGCCTCCGCCGTTCGCGATGCCCTCACCGATGCGGGGCGCGGCCTCGTCGAGCGCGAGGCCATGGTGGAGCTCGTCGCGCTGTCCGCCGTGGCCGGCGAGCACCTGCTCGTCATCGGCCCGCCCGGCACCGCGAAGAGCGAGGCCGTGCGCCGCACCGCCAGCGCCCTGGGAGGCTCCTACTTCGAGTACCTCCTGGGCCGCTTCACCGAGCCCTCCGAGCTGTTCGGCCCGGTGGACCTGCGCAAGCTGCGCGAGGGGCTCGTGGAGACGGAGACCGCCGGCATGCTGCCCGAGGCGGAGGTCGCCTTCCTCGACGAGGTCTTCCTCGGCTCCACCGCCATCCTCAACACGCTGCTTGGCATCCTCAACGAGCGCACCTTCCGCCGGGGCCACACCCGCATGCGCTGCCCGCTGCGCGTCTGCGTGGGCGCCTCCAACGCGCTGCCGGAGGACGACTCGCTCGCGGCGTTCGCCGACCGCTTCCTCACCCGCATCTTCGTGGAGCCCGTGCCCGACCCCCGGCTGGAGGAGCTGCTCGCCGGTGGGGCCTCGCTGTGGAGCGGCGCCGAGGTCCGCGCCACGTCGCTGGAGTCCCTGGACGTGCTCGCCCAGGCCGCGCGCGAGGCGGACCTGTCCGCCGTACGTCCGCACCTGGCCCACGCGCTGCGCACGCTGCGCGCCGCCGGCATCACCCTGTCCGACCGCCGCGCGGTGAAGGTGCAGAAGCTCATCGCCTCCGCCGCGGTGCTGGCCGGCCGGCGCGCGCCGAGCACCGCGGACCTGTGGCCGCTCGTGTACGCCGTGCCCACCAAGGAGGCGCAGGCGCTCACGCGCGACGTCCTGCGGGACTTGCTCGCGGCGTCGGAGAACCCCGCTCTTGCCGCCGCTGCGCTGGAGGCCAGCGCGGGGCCACTTGCGCGGGCGCAGCGCATCGCCACGGCCGGACAGGTGCTGCTCGCGGAGCGTCCCTTGGATGGCGACACCGAGGCGCTCGCCGCGTGGCGGCTGAAGCTGGAGGGCGTGGCCCGGGAGATGGACGCGGGCTTCGCTCCCGAGTCGCTGCCCGAGGACCTGAAGGCGCTGCGGACGCAGGTCGCCATGGTGCTGGCCACCCAGGGGCCTTCGATGGCCGCGGCCGACGTGGCGGCCTGAGCCGCGCGCTCGGTGGGCAGGTGGGTGATGGCGGGACGCACATGAGCAACGAGAGCCAGGACATCGCTTCCGCGCGCCTTCCGGTGCGCTGGGGGCCACGAGCCGAGCCGCTGGAGCCGCTGGCCGTCGCGGGGGAGGGGCCCGTGGCGCTCGCGCTCGCGCGCCGGGTGCTGGCTGAAGAGGACTCGCGGCTGGCCGGGTGGAGCGGCGTGGCCGGCGCGGGCGTCCTCGTGCTGCTGGGGCCCGCGGCGTCACTGCCCTGGGTGGATGGGGCCGTGTACCTCGGCAGGGATGCGGGGGCGCCGTCGCTGCTGATGCCCTGCTCGCTGGCGCCCGAGGTGTCGTCGTCGATGCTGGAGCGCGCGCTGCTGGCCCGGCTGGGGAGCGGGGGCACTCCGGTGGTGGTGCTGCCCGCGTCGGGCCACCTCGTCTCCGTGGCCGATGCACGGCCGGTGGCCCGCGTCGCGCTCACCGCATGGCTGGAGCCGGCGCCGATGGCTCCGTCTTCCGAGGTGCTGCCGTGAGCGCGCTGCCTCCCGCGCTGCGGCCCTGGGCCTCGCAGCTCTCCATCTTCCCGGACGACCTGGCCCTGCGGCTGGGCCCGTATGTGGCGCGGCTGTCCGCGGCGCTCGGCTCGCTGCGTCCTCGGGGGGAGACGGATGGTGGTGAGCCGCAGGGCTACGACGGCCTCACCCGCCGGGGCACCTTCGACCGCCTCCTGGTGAGCGAGTGGCTGTGGGCCCTGGAGTCGCCCGACGAGCTGGTGCGCCGCGCCGCCTTCGGCGAGCTGTCCTTCCTCAAGCCCTCCTACCGTCAGCCGCAGGGCGCCCGCCGCACCGTGGCGCTGCTGGACGCGGGGCCGGACCAGCTCGGGGCGCCTCGCATCGCGCACCTCGCGCTCCTCATCGTCCTGTCCCGGCGCGCCGAGGCCGCGGGCGCCGCCTTCTCCTGGGCCGTGCTCCAGTCCGAGCCGGCGAAGGGCGCCTTCTCCGAGGTCACTCCTGGCACCGTCAGGACGTGGCTCTCCGCACGCAGCCTGGAGCCACCCACGAGCGAGGGGCTCGCGGCCTGGCGCAAGGCGCTGTCCCTGGACGCGGCCCCGGAGGACGCGTGGCTCGTGGGTGACGCGCGCCTGTCGCGGCTGCCCGGCGCCACGGGCCTGTCCCGCGTGGAGGTGACCGAGCCCCTGGCCGCCGACGCACGGCGGCTCGTGGTGGAGGTGCGGCCTGCCTCCCGCGCCGCGCGCTCCGTGGTGCTGGACCTGCCGCCGCCCGACGACTGCGTGCGCCTGCTGCGAGAGCCATTCCCCGTCACCCGCGCCGCGACGCCCGTGGCGGTCCCCAAGACGGCGGCGCTGGACTCGTTCTCCTTCTCCGCGGATGGCCGCCGGCTGCTGCTCTTCCACAAGGACGGCAGCGTGGGCGCCATGGCCATTCCGCACTCCGTCCGCGCCACCGTGCCCAAGGTCCGGCGCGTGACGCTCCACGCGTCGCAGCCCGTGGTGGGCGTGGGCTGGCGCCACACCGGTGGCCTGCTCGTCCTGGCGGAGACCTCGGCTCCGGGCGGGACGGGCTATCTGCTCCACGGCCACCTCCGGGACGCCAGTCCCTTCGGGCCCTCGAAGGAGTTCTTCAAGTCCCGCGACAGGGACGCGAAGCCGATCCGTCCGCTCAAGGGACAGCCACCGGACCGGCTCCTGAGCTTCGTGGATGACTCCAATCGCGAGCGCGTGCTGCTGGCCGGCCGGGGCGAGAGCCTCTTCCTCATCGAAGAGGACCGGAGCATGCGCCGCATCGACGTGTCGCGTGTCGAGACGCATGTGATTGCCGCGGCCGAGGTGAACCGGAAGGTGGTCTTCGTGACGCGCGGCGTGCCCTCCGACCCGTCGGGAGCGTCGAGGGAGACCTGGCTGGGTGTCGTGGAGAAGGACTGCGTGCGCCACATCCCCCTCGGCTCTGAGGGGAACGTGGCGTACTTCGGCTACGCGAGCGAGCGCGCCCATCCCATCGTGGGGCTGCTCGGGTTGCGACAGCGGCCGGGCCTCTGGAGGCTGTTCCGCGGCGACAGCGGGGAGAACGTGCAGCTGCCCGTGGGCATGCGCGCGGTCGGCGTGGGCAGCTGCCGCGAAGTCCCTGGCGGGGCCGGCCTGCTGGCGCTCGACTCGGACGAGCGGACCTTCTGGCTCATCAGCGCGACGGGCCAGGTCAAGGTCGCCGTGGCCCGGGAGCCCGTGGTGCACGCCGAGGCCAGCCATGCCCTGCCGCTGCTGGGGTGGTTGATGAAGGGGGGCGGGATGGTGCTGTGGAACCTGGCCGAGGGCGCAATCCTGTATCAGTCCGTGCCGGAGGGCGGCGGATGAGCGCGAGACCTCTCGGCGTCCGGCCCCGCCGGCACCTGCACCGGGGCACGGTGCGTGCGGCGGCCTTCTGGTTCGACCCCGCGCTGCTCGGCGAGGCCGAGGCGCGCCGGCGCGTGCTCGCCGCGTGGAGGCAGGGAGCCTCCGTCCATGCCGTCGCCGGGGGCTATCTGCTGCGCCTGCCCCGCACGTGGGTCGTCGCCAGTGACTCGGCGCCAGGGCTGCCGCTCACGCTGGAGCAGGGCGTCCTGTGCTCGGCGCCGCTGTCCGCCACCGAGCGCGGGCAGCTGGAGCCGCGAGAGGGCGCGGTGGTGCTGGTCCTCGCAGGCGTCGCGGGGGTGCATTCACTGGATGGTGCCACCACGGTGGACCTGTCCCGGTGGCTCGACGTGTCCGGGTGGGTGGTGGTGCCCGCGCGAGGCCTGGGTGCGCCTCCGCCGCCCGTGCGGGTGCTGGCGCCACTCCCGCCGCTCACTCGCGGTGCTTTCGGCTCCGCCGTGCCCACGCTGGCGCCCGAGGCCCAGGTGATGCTGGCGCGCATGCAGGGGAAGCCCCCGCCCGACGGGCTCGTGGTGGCTCCGCCTCCAGGCCTGCTGGCGCGCCTGCGCGCGGCATGGTCGCGCCGTGGCGCCGGACAGGCGGGCACGGGTGCAGCGGGTCCGGGCCTGCTGGCGCGGGTGCGCGCGGCGGTGTCGGGCGGCGGTGGGGCCAGCGCGGCGGGCATGGGTGCGTCGTCCGGCCCGGGCCTGCTGGCGCGGCTGCGCGCGGCGTTCCGCTCCGGTGCGGCCCCGGGTGATGCGGCTCGTGTCTCCGGCGCGGGGGCCCCTCGGGGTCCGGGCCTGCTGCGGCGCATGCTCGCGGGGCTCGGTGCGGGCAGCGGCGCTTCGGCTCCTGCTGCTTCGGGCCGTCCCGGCCTGGGCGCCCGGCTCGCCGCGTGGTTCCTGCGAGGCAAGGCCCCGCGCGCACTGCCCCCGGGCTCCGGGCGGAGTGCACAGGGCCCTGGCTCGCTCGCGAGGCCTTCCCAGCCCTCGGCGCTGGGCCGCTGGCTCGCCGCCTTCTTCGGGCGCTTCGCCACGGCCTCGGTGGAGGCACCGACTCCCGCTCCCGGCAACGCCGCCACGCCGCCTCCGGACGCGAGCACCGCGCCTCCAGGCCCGGGCCTGTTGTCGCGCATGTCGGAGTGGATGATGCGCAACACGCCGCTCGGCCAGCTGCTGGGCCAGCGCAAGGCGGAGTACATGCGCAAGCTCTTCGACATGTTCGAGGAGGGCAACCTCCAGGAGGCGCTGCGCTACGCCATCCCCCTGAACGCGAGCACGGACGAGCACGCGCGGGAGGCGCTGGGGCTGCCCGGTCCCCGCGAGAAGCTCACCATCCGCCCGAAGGGGGGCGGCCCCGCCTCCGTGTTCGCGGGCGGCGAGGAGCTGTTCGCCTCCCTCAAGGAGCGCTACCGCGACGCCTTCCGTCGCCTGGAGCGCGAGGGCCGCATCGACGAGGCGGCCTTCGTCCTGGCGGAGCTGCTGGGCGCGCACGAGGAGGCCGTCTCCTTCCTGGAGCGGCACGGGCGCTACAAGCTCGCGGCCGAGGTGGCCGAGGGCCGTGGCCTGCCTCCGGGGCTGGTGGTGCGCCAGTGGCTCCTCGCGAAGGACGTGGCGCGCGCGACGGCCATTGCCCGGCGCAGCGGCACCTTCTCGGACGCGGTGCTGCGGCTGGAGCGCACCCACGCCGAGGAGGCTCGCGTGCTGCGGCTGCTGTGGGGCGAGTCGCTCGCCGAGTCCGGCGACTGGGTGCGCGCGGTGCAGGCGGTGTGGCCCCTCACCGAGGCCCGGGACCTGGCCTTCGCCTGGATACGGCGGGGCGTGGAGTGCGGCGGCGTGGCCGGCGCGCGGCTGCTGGCGATGTGGGCCTCCGCCCATCCCGACGGGCTCACCGACACCGAAGCGCGGGTGCGGGAGCTGCTCGACGACGACAGCCCGGAGCGCGTGCTCGAGCGCTACACCTTCGCCGTCACCCTGTCCGGCGAGTTCGCCTCCGCGCGCCGCACCGCGCTCCTGACGCCCACGGTGCGCGCGCTGCTGCGCGACGGGGCCGCGGGCCGGGGCAGCTTCACGCCCGACTTCATCACCCGGCTGCTGCGAGACACCACCGACGGCTCGCTGCGCACGGACCTGCCCCCGCTGTCCGATACGCTCCGCTCCCGTCCCCTCTGGAGCAATGATGCGTCCCTGCCGCTGGTGCGCGCGAGCGTCCGGACGACCGACGAGGGCGCCTTCTCCGTCCACGACGCGGTGGTGCTGCCGGACGGCCGGCTGCTGCTCGCGCTGGGCGAGGCGGGGGTGCGGCTGCTGCACCCGGACGGGCGCGTGGTGGCGCACCTCGACGCGCCCGCCTTCGCGCTCGTGCCCTCCATTCAGGGAGACCGGGCCCTGGCGCTCGCGCCCCGAGGCGACGTGTGGCGCCTGTCCCGCCTGGACCTGGTGGCGCGCCGGGCCACCGCGTGGTGCGACGCACCGCTGGACGCCTGGGCGCCCACGTATGACGGCGGCGTCTGGTTCACCGCGTCCCAGCGCTCGGTGATGATGGTGGACGCGCTGGCCCCAGACTTGCGCGCGCTCTGGCGGGTGGGGGACCTGCCCGGCCGGGTGCGCTGCCTGGCCGCGGACGCCGCGCGCATGAGCTGCCTCACCGAGGAGCTGGAGCGGTGGACCTACGACGTGCCGCAGGGCCCCACGCTGCGCGCCCGCACCCCGATGATGTCGGTGGAGAAGGGCACCGCGTTCCGCCTTTTGTCCTCGTCGCTCACGGCGGACGGCGAGGTGGCCGCGAGGGTTGCCCTCCTCGTCCCGAAGCCGTCTCCACCCGGGACGCCCGACGATGGCCCGGTCCCCACCCTCGGGGAGCTCTCCCTCTGGCTGAAGCCCGGCAGCACCCGGTCGGCAAAGGAGCCGGCGCCCCTGCGCCAGGGGCGGGAGGAGCTCGTCCTCACCGAAGCGTGGCGGGCCGAGGTGCTGCACCACACCGGGCACTGGCAGGTCGAGCTGGTGGACGCTCGCGGCGCCAGGCGTGCGCTGCTCACCTTCGAGGGAGAGGCCCCCGCCACGCGGGTGCGCTACTCCCCCGGCGCGCTGCTGGCCTTCGACTCGCGCGGCCGGGTGCTGTGGCTCGACCTGGAGAGCGGCATGGTGCGCACGGTGGCCGTGGCGTGAGCCGGGCGGCGCTCAGCAGCCGCGCAGCAGGTGCGAGGGGACGAAGGACACGGTGGCGGTGAGCGCGCGCTCCGTGTCGTCCACCTCCAGCATCACCTGCACGCCCTCCACCGTCACCAGCAGTGAGGGTGGGGTGCCCGGCAGCGCCTGCAGCCACGTGGAGGCCATGGGCAGCTCCGTGCCCACCAGCTCCGCCGCGCGTAGCAGGTGCATGCGCACCGCGTGACTCACGGGGCCCGGCAGCGTGCGCAGCTGGAGGGACACCTCCTCCACGAAGCGCAGCTCGTACGGTCCGGAGGGCTCCCTCGGAGCCGTCTCGGGAAGCTGGCGGAGCTGCGCGCGCAGGTCGCCCAGCATCGCCTCGGGCGCGTGGGGCTTGCGCAGGTAGCCCACCACGCCGTCCAGCGGCGGCTCCTGCCCGTTCAGCGCCGCGGAGAACATCAGCACGTTCAGGTGCCGCAGCCGCTCCGTCGTCCGCAGCTGGCTGTACAGCTCCCAC
Source organism: Pyxidicoccus xibeiensis (assembly GCF_024198175.1). Taxonomy (NCBI): domain Bacteria; kingdom Pseudomonadati; phylum Myxococcota; class Myxococcia; order Myxococcales; family Myxococcaceae; genus Pyxidicoccus; species Pyxidicoccus xibeiensis. The sequence goes on along the minus strand of NZ_JAJVKV010000004.1, from coordinate 964,843 downwards.
CCGTCCATCCTCGGCAGCAGCAGGTCCAGCAGGATGAGGTCGGGGTGCCCGGCGCGAGGCCGCGTGCGCAGCCACTCCAGCGCCTCCACCCCGTCCCTGGCGTGCGAGACGGTGACGCCTTCCGCCCGCACCGCGTCGACGAGGCACTCCCGCCAGGTGGAGTCATCCTCGATGAGGAGCAGGTGCTGGACGTTCGTGGACATTTCAGTGGGCCGGGAAAGACACCCCTCTGGTATCCCCCGCAAGAGGTTTGCGCCAGTGAGGGACCTGACGTGCGTTGGCTGTCCGACAGCGCGGAGGCATTTCGGACTCCCCACGCAGGTGTGGAGGAGAGCCCCCCGCAAGGTGCGGGAACCCGACGGGTGTCCTGGACCTCCAGTACGGCTTGTTCGTAGGGGTGGAGGTCGCCAGTCTGGAAGGGTCATGGCCCTTCGTCTCCAGCTGGCGCCGCGTGCACTCCGGACCCTCAGCGGGTGCCCTTCATCGATGCGGGAGCAGGTCCAATGCGAGCTGGGCGCGCTCGCCGCTGGACTCCCGCTCGACGGGCCGCTCGTCCTGGGACAGTCCGGACTCGTGGTGCTCGATTCCGGCTTCCGCGTCCGCTACCACCTGGACCCGGGACACGGGCTGCTGCGGCTCACGCACGTGCAGGCGCCCCAAGCCCACGTCCGCTGAAGCGCCGAGTGGGGCGGAACGGACCCGGGCTGGGAGTGGGGTGCTGCCATGCAGGCCCCCAGTCGGTTGCTGGTGGGCGGGGCTCGCACGTCAGGTGGGGGTATTAACCTGGAGAACATGGAGCCCTCGGCCAGCCGTGTGAATTCCGTTCTCGTGGTGGAGGACGACGCGGACCTGCGCGCCGCGGTGGCCGACATCCTCGAGGACGAGGGCTTCGTGGTCCATGTGGCGGAGAACGGCCGGGACGCGCTGGAGGAGCTGGGGCACATGGGGCACATGCCCTGCGTGGTGCTGCTGGACCTGATGATGCCCGTCATGGACGGCTTCGCCTTCATGGAGCGGTTTCGCGCGGACCCGGTGCTGAGCCAGGTGCCCGTGGTGGTGTTCTCCGCGTCGGTGCGGGAGCCGCCGGAGGGGGCCAGCGCCATGATTCGCAAGCCGTTCGAGATTCCCGCCCTGCTGAGCGCCGTGGCGGGCTACTGCCCGCGGGAGTGAGGCGGGGGGCGGCGCGCGTCCCCAGGCCCCTCCTGGACGTTCACCGCAGGCACGCCCGGACGGCGCGCTGCGCTTCGCGGTTGTCATCCCAGCGTGCGCGGCCTTACATCGGACCCCGCCGCGGGCCCGGCCCGGCCGCGGACGAAAGACACCGTGTCCATTTCCCTGGCTGACTTCCTGCTCCAGCACCGGGACGCCATCATGGAGGCGTGGGAGGCGGAGGTGCGCGCCATTCCCGCCGCTCAGGCCCTGTCACGGCTCGCGCTGAGGGACGGGCTGCCCCGGCTGCTGGACGTCGTCGCCGGCCTCATGCGCCAGCGGCCCCCGGGCGAGGTGGCCACGGGCCTGGGCCCCATCCCGGACCTCCATGCCCTGGAGCGCCTGGGCGAGGGCTTCAACCTCCGCCAGGTCGTGACGGAGTACCGCCTGCTGCGCACCTGCGTCTTGCGCCTGTGGACCGCCCGGGGCTCCGCCGCGCCGCCGCACCCGGAAGAGGAGCGCGTCTTCCACGAGGCCATGGACGAGGCCGTGGCGGCCTCCGTCAGCCGCTACGCCCGCGCGCGCGAGCGCACGCTGCAGGCGCTGGACCGCATCAGCACCGCCGCCCTCGGCAACGCGGACGTGGCCAGCTTCCTGCCGCGCCTCCTCCAGGTGCTGCGAGAGACGGTGGCCGCCGTCGACGTGGCCGCCGTGCTCCTCAAGGAAGGCGACTCGCTGCGCGTGGAGTGCGCGGTGGGGGAGGGCATGACGGCCGGAGTCCACGTCCCCATGGGCGAGGGCTTCGCGGGCACCGTCGCCGCCATCCGCCAGCCGCTGCTGGTCCACGAGGCCGCCGGTGACGCCCGGGTGAACGAGCCGTCCCTGCGCGCCGCGGGCCTGCGCGCGCTGTACGGCGCACCGCTGGTGCTCGACGAGGAGCTGCTGGGCGTGGCGCTCATGGGCAGCCGCGCCAGCAGCGAGCTGTCCGAGGAGGATTTGCTGCTGTTTCGCGCCATGGCGGCGCGCACCACCGCGCTGCTCGCCCAGGCGCAGGCCCATGCCCGCGAGCGCGCGGCCCGCGCCGAGGCCGAGGCGTCCCTGGCCCGCCTGCGCGACAGCGAGGCCGGCCTGCGGCGCTGGGAGCAGGTCTTCACGCGGCTGGGCGTGGGCGTGGCGGTGGTCAGCTCCGAAGACAACGTCCTGCGCGACGTCAACCCCGCCTTCGCGCGCATGCACGGCTACACGCCGGAGGAGCTGAAGGGCCGGCCGCTGGAGGAGACCTTCGCCCCGGAGGCGCGCGGCGTGCTGCCCCGGCACGTGTCCGCCGCCAACTCCAAGCCCTCCCACGAATACGAGTCGCTGCACCTGCGCAAGGACGGCAGCCGCTTCCCCGCCTTCACCCACGTGACGGCCTTCCGCGACGAGACGGGCCTGGTGTCCCAGCGCGTGGCCACCGTGCTGGACATCACCCAGCGCCGCGCGGTGGAGGCGGACCGGCAGCGGCTCTTGTCCGCCATCGAAGGCGAGCGGGCCCGGCTGGCCTCGGTGCTGGACCAGATGCCCGCCGGCGTCTTCATCGCCGAGGCGCCCAGCGGCCGCCTGCTGATGGCCAGCCGGCACGTGGAGGTGCTCACCGGCAGGCCCTTCCGGCCCGCCGCCTCCCTGGAGGACTACTCGCGCGACTACACCCGCGCGCTGCACCCGGACGGGCGCTCCTACGCCACCGAGGAGTGGCCCCTGACGCGCAGCCTGCGCCACGGCGAGGTCGTCCAGGGCGAGGAGCAGCTCATCCTGCGCGAGGACGGCCAGCGCATCACCGTGCTCGTCTCCAGCACGCCCATCCGGGACCGGGAGGGCACCATCGTCGCGGGCGTGGCCACCATGGTGGACGTCACCGAGCGGCGCCGCGCCCAGGAGGCCGCGCTGCAGGCGGCCCTCTTCGGCGAGCGGCTCATCGCCATCGTCAGCCACGACTTGCGCAACCCCCTCAACGCCATCCAGCTGTCCGCCACGCAGCTGCTGCACAGCGAGGCGCTGCCCGAGCGCGAGCGGCGGCTCGTCACGCGCCTGGCCCGCTCCAGCGACCGGATGAAGCGCATGATTTCGGAGCTGCTGGACTTCACCCGGGGCCGGCTGGGCGGCGGCATCCCCATCCAGCGCGTGCCGGGAGACCTGCGCACGGTGGTGCGGCAGGGCGTGGAGGAGCTGGAGGCGGCCTGGCCCGAGCGCAGCGTGCGGCTGCAGGTGGCCGCGGGGCGCTATGACGGCGAGTGGGACGCGGACCGGCTGCTGCAGGTGGTGAGCAACGTGGGCGGCAACGCGCTCCAGTACAGCGCGCCGGACGCGCCCGTCACCTTCAACCTCTCGGACGCGGGCGAGGCGGTGGTGCTGGAGGTGCACAACCCGGGCGAGCCCATCCCCGCCGACGTGCAGCCGCGCCTGTTCGACCCGTTCCGCCGGGGCGCCGCGGCCAGCCAGGGCGGCGGGGTGGGCGGCGGCCTGGGGCTGGGGCTCTACATCGTCGAGCAGGTGGTGAAGGGGCACGGGGGCCGCATCGAGGTGACCTCCACCGCCGAGACGGGCACCACGTTCCGGGTGACGCTGCCTCGCTCCGTCAGCCCAGGCCCACCACGCGGGTGAGGGTGTCGCGCAGCTCGCCCAGGTCCACCGGCTTGGGCACGGTGGCGAGGATGCCCTCGGGCAGCGCCTGGGCATTGCCCGCGCCGGACACCACCACCACGGGCAGGGTGCGCAGCTGGGCGTCCTCGCGGACGTGACGCATCAGCTCCCAGCCGCTCATCACCGGCATCATCAAGTCCAGCAGCACCGCGTCCGGGCGCGGCAGCCGGCGCAGGCGCTCCCACGCGGACAGGCCATTGCCCGCCGTCTCCACCGCGAACCCCTCCATCGTCAGGAACTCTTCCAGCAGCTCGCGGCTGTCGGCGTGGTCTTCCACCAGGAGGACGAGGTTGGGCGAGGACATGGCGCCAGTCTTGTACCGACGTCCAATGGCCGCCAGCGGGCGGACGTGCCGTACGTCCTGCCGTGGACGCCCCGGATGTTCACAAGAACACCGTACCGTGGCCGGAATTCAGGCGTCCGGGTCGTCCTCCGGCAGGAGTCTGTCCTCCAGGGCCTCTTCCGGAGACTCGCCGCCCTGCACGCGCAGCGCGGCGTAGCGCAGGCCGGCCAGCTCGGCGAGGGCCTCCGGGCGGCCGAAGGGCGGGCCGGCGCGGCGCAGGTGCTCGCGCAGGGCGCGGGCGAGCTCGGCGCCGGTGGTGAAGCGCTCCACCCTGTCGGGGGCGAGGGCCTTCTGTACGAGGGGCGCCAGCGCGGCGGGCACCGCGCGCGTGGCCTCGTCCAGGTCCGCGTGGCCGTAGCCGAGGATGCGCGTCTTGAGCTCGTAGGTGGCGGCCTGGCTGACGGCCTCGTGCATGGCGGCGGCCAGCGCCTGCTCGCGCAGGCTGGAGTCCTGGACGAGGCGGCGCTCGCGGCGGCGGCGGCGCTCGGCGTCGAAGCGGTCCGCGCCCTCGAAGAGGTGGCGGCCGGTGAGCAGCTGGAGCAGGACGATGCCGAGCGCGAACAGGTCCGCCCGGCCGTCCAGGCCAATCCGGGCCACGTGCTCGGGGGCGGCGTAGGCGAGGCTGCCCTGCAGGTCCCCGTCCTCGGTGCCCACCCGGCCGGTGAGGCGCGACCAGGCGGCGCCGAAGTCGAGCAGCTTCACCGCGCCGTGCTCGGTGATGAGGATGTTGTGGGGGCCCACGTCGCGGTGGACGACCTCCAGCGCGCGGCCGTGCTCGTCGGTGAGGTTGTGGGCGTGGTGGAGCGCGTCGGCGATTTCGGCGGTGACGTAGAGGGCGAAGCCCTCGGAGATGGGGAGCTCGGCGCGGGCGGAGGCCTCCAGCAGCGTGTCGAGGCGGTGGCCGGGGGTGTGCTCGAAGACGAGCACCGGGGCCTCGTCGGGGCCCTTGAGGTGGTGGACGGAGACGATGTTGGGGTGGTGGAGCTGCGCGGTGAGGCGGCCCTCCTCCAGCAGCCGGCGGGGCGCCTCCGCGACGGTGGTCAGCGGGCGCTTGAGGACGGCATAGCCGCCGAAGCCCCCTTCATAGAGACGGCGGGCGAGCACCAGCTCCCCATGGTGGGCGGGGCCCAGGGAGCGGACGAACTCGTACGAGGTGCGGCCGGAGCGCAGCAGCACGGGCGGCGGAGGGGGGACCTCGGGCGGCGGGGACGACATGGCGACTCTCCTCGGACCGGACGGACCTCATGGGTCCGGCGGCTCACCCTGCGAGTATGGTCGTCCCACGTCCAGAAGTCACCCGATGGGTAGTGCCTGCCCCGGGCGTTATCAGCGGCTGAGAGGAACGCCCGCGGGCACGGGCCACCCGGCCGCGGGGGTGTGGTTCCTGGTGGGACAGCCGGTCTCGGGATGCGGCCCGGAGAGGGGGCTGTACCTGCCAGGTCCAGCGGCCCGTGCACTGGGCGTCCCAGTGCGTTTCCGGGTCGGGACACTACCCGCCATATCGGTATATCGCCTACTCACTTGCTGGGTTATAAGCCGGGAAGAACTCCCGACCGAAGGCGGCCTGTTCCTGCGCAGACCGTGGCTTCGGCCCGTACTCACAAGGTTGACGCGGTGAAGACCCACCTCGAAGGTTCCGCTTCCCCCCGCAAGCGGCCCCGGCCCCGGCGTCGCAGCACGACGGACCGCGCCAGGATGTCGCGTCAGCAACTGGAGAGGCGCCTGGCGGCGAGCGTCGGCGAGGCGGCCCGGTCCGCTCGGATGAGCGCGGGTCTGACGCAGGCGGACGTCGCCGAGCGCGTTGGCATCGCCGCGGAGGTCTACGGGCGCATGGAGCGGGGGAGGATGATGCCCAGCGTGCCCACCCTGTTCCGCCTGTGCCTGGCCCTGCGCCTGTCCGCGGATGTCGGCATGGGGCTCGTCACGGCGGCGTCTGTCGGCGCGGCCCTGTGGGAGGAGGACTCCAAGGACAAGGACCACCTGCCGGAGATGCGGCGGCTGCTGCGGACCCTGCGCCGCATGTCCCGGGGCCAGCTCAAGCTGATGAACCAGGTGGCCTCCGCCATCCTGCCCCAGCGGTAGGGCCCGCCTTCGGCGCGGGGCCCGGCGGCGCCATGCGTCCGGGCCGGGATCCTCGACAGGGGGAACTTCCAGGAGGGATCGGGAGCCCGCCACCCGAAGGCGGCACGGTCGGGGCCCGCCTCCTCCAGGAGGTTTCCGTTCCCGCGACCGTCAGCGCCGACGGCGTCGATGCAGCGCGAGCGCCAGCAACAGCAGCCCCGCCACCACCGCTCCCGGCGCCGGGGCACCCGTGCAGCCGACCCCTCCTCCGAGGTAGTCCAGCGCGTCCGGCGACACCGGGTTGCCCTCGTCTCCCGCGTCGTCGGCGCCACCATCCGGCGTGCCGGCGTCCCCTTCATCCGGAGCGCCACCGTCCCCGCCGGCCGTGCCCGCGTCGTTCCCCGGCGAGGCGCCACCGTCGCCCGGCGTGCCTGCGTCCTCGCTCGTCGAACCACCGTCCCCAGCGGGCGTGCCCGCGTCGCCGCCACCTGTCGGGCCACCGTCCGCCGGACCCGCATCGCCGCCGCCCGTCGAGCCACCGTCGGCCGTGCCCGCATCACCTCCAGACGTTCCGCCGTCGGCCGTGCCCGCATCACCTCCAGACGTTCCGCCGTCCGCCGTGCCCGCATCACCTCCAGACGTTCCGCCGTCGGCCGTGCCCGCGTCGCCGCCCGTCGTGCCACCGTCCGGGCCGCCAGCGTCGGGCGCAGGCTCCACCTCTATCCGCCACTCCCACTCCGCGGGCTCCTCGTCCCTCACCCCGTTGTCCATATTCACCGAGTACACCCAGAACGTGTGGTCTCCCGGGGCGAGGCCCTCCCGCTCCCACGTGGCGGTGTGGCAGGGCGTCTCGGGCTCGTCATCCAGCACGCAATAGAACTCGGCCCGCGGCACGGTGGACTCGAAGGTGAAGGTGGCCGTGGTGGACGTCGTGACGAGGTCCGGCGCGGTGAGGATGAACGTGTCCGGGGCAGGCCGGTCGCCCGCGAGGGCGGAGGGCACCATCAGCAGCCCCAGCACCATCAGCAGGAAGGCCAGCGCCCGCGCCAGCTGCGCGCGCACGATGTGGAAGCTCAGCGGAGCAATCATGGCGTGCCCTCCCCGGCGCTGCCCGGCGTCGCGGTGGCGGGCGGCGGGACGATGTGGAACTCCACCCGGCGGTTGCGCTCACGGCCGGCGGCGGTGTCATTGGTGTCCGCGGGCACGTCCGGGCCGCGGCCCACCGCGCGCAGCCGCTGCGCCTCCACCCCCCGGCGCTCCAGCTGCGCGCACACCGCCTCCGCGCGCGCCTGCGACAGGCGCCGGTTGTACGCGGCCGAGCCGATGTTGTCCGTGTGCCCCTCCACCACCACCTGCGCCAGCTCCGGGTGCTCGAGCATCACCTTTGCCACCTGGTCCAGCAGCGGGTACGAGCGCGGCAGCACCACCGCCCTGTCGAAGGCGAAGAAGATGCGCTCGGTAATCTCGATGCGCGTCTGCGTGAGGTACACCACCTGCGGCACCGACTCCGGGCAGCCCTGGTTGTCGGCCGGGCCCGGCTCGCGCGGGCAGTTGTCCACGCCGTCCGCCACCGTGTCCGCGTCCTGGTCGGGCACCTCCACCGCGTCCGGCTCCGGCGGGGCCGCGCCGTCTCCGAACGCGGGGTCGTCCACCACGGCCAGCGCGCCGTCACCCGGCAGCCCCTCGCGCACGCCCCCGTGCTTCGGCTCCGGCGCGCGCGCCACGACGGGCACCTGCGGCTTGGGGCGCGGCACCGCCAGCGGGTCGAAGCCCACGCCGGCCAGCACGCGGAACGCGGGCACCCCGGGCGCCACGCCCAGGCCCGGCCCTCCCAGGGCAAACACCTCCAGCCGCTCGCTGAAGAGGTAGCGCGCGCCGGCCAGCACCTCACCGGACCACAGGGCCCCGCCGGTGAGCGGCGCGGCGGCGCGCACGCTCAGCTCACCGCGCAGCGGGCCCTCCACGCTCGTCACCCCCAGCGCGAACGGCAGCTCCGAGCCCACCGTGTGCGAGCCCACCTGCACCCGGCCCCGCAGCCGCGGGCCCGCCTCCAGCGACAGGCGCATCCCGTCCACCCGCCGGCCCAGCGCCAGCCGCGGCGCCACGCTCCAGCGCCCGTCGCCCAGCAGCGCCTCGCGGCGTCCCAGCGGCAGCCCCACGTCCACCTCCGCCGCCAGGTCCACCAGCGCGCCGTCCGCCTCGCGCAGCACGCCCACGCGCGCGCTCACCACCGGCGTGCCCGCGCCCGAGCGCCGCAGCTCCCCCAGGCCCAGCCCCGCCAGCGACATGCCCCCCTGGCCCACCAGCACCGGCATCGCCGCGCCCACCTCCAGCCGCGGGTGCAGCGCCATGGCCGCCGCCAGGTGCAGCAGCGCGCGCTCGCGGACGACCTCTCCCACGCGGCGCCCGTCCCGCACCACGACGAGCGGGCGGTGCTGGTAGTGCGTCACCACCGCCAGCCGCAGCGCCCCCGGCTCCAGCAGCAGGCCGGACGAGCCCAGCAGCGCCGCGCGTGCGGTGGGCGTCACCGTCAGGCGCTCCAGGTCGAAGGCGGGCAGCGGCGGTGGCTCGGCGGCCACGGCGGCGGTGCCCATGAGCAGCAGCGGCAGCGCGGCGCGGACCAGCCGGCTCCAGGACGGGGGAGGGACAAGGCTCATGGAGGGGGCTCCGGGGTCTCCCGAAGGTGGGCAGCGCACGCCGCCAGGGCGTCCCTCCCTCGGGGCGCACCCACCTGTCCTCTCCCGCGCACCGTCCATTCGCGGACGGAACGGTCGGCGGTGGCCCGGCCGTGAGCAGCCGGGCAGGAAGACTCCACCCTGGGGCGCTTGTCACCCCGCTCCGTCCCTGGCCTCATGGGGCCCAGGGGGCCGGCCCGAGCTCAACGTGACGCAGATGACTCTTGGACAGAGGTGGCGGAGACGCGCCCCCAACGCGCGTGCAGTGGCGCTCGTGCTGGGGCTGCTCGTGCCGGTGTTCGCGGTGCGTGCTCAGGAGGGTGGGCCCCTGTCGGATGGCGGCGTGCCCGACGCGGCCTTGGTGGTGGAGCAGGCCCCGCGGGCCGCGGAGGTGGAGCTGCTGCGCACCGACGCGGGCTGGACGGTGGACACCGGCGCCCCCGCGGCCCTGGACGCGGACGCGGACGCAGACGCGGACGCAGGCGTGGCCCAGGCCCAGCCCGCCTTCGTGCCGCCGTCGCTGGTGGCGGACTCGCCCGCGCCCTATCCGCCGCAGCTCGCCGCTCAGGGCGTGGCCGGCGTCGTGAAGCTGGAGCTGCTCATCGACGAAGCTGGCGAGGTGGAGTCCGCCACGCTGGTGGAGGCCCTCCACCCGCAGATGGACAGGGCCGCGCTGCACGCCGCGCCCTCGCTGCGCTTCACGCCGGCCACCATGGACGGGCAGCCGGTGCAGGTGCGCCTGTTCTTCGAGTACCGCTTCGAGGCCCCCGTCCCCCTGGCCCAGGCGGATGGCGGCGTCGCGCCCGAGGGCCCCGTCACCCTGCGCGGCCTGGTGCGCACCAAGGGCAACCGCCGCCCGATTGCAGGCGCCACGCTGTTGTCGGACGTGCTGCCGGACGCGCCGGTGCAGACGGACGCGGAGGGCCGCTTCGAGGCGCGCTGGCCGGAAGGCCCGCACCGCGTGCGCGTGCTGGCGCCGGGCCACAAGCCCTTCGTCTTCCGCGAGAGCCTCAAGGTCAAGGAAGCGCTGGAGGTGGTGTACGGCCTGGAGCCGCTCGTCATCAACCCGTACGAGACGGTGGTGCGAGGAGACCGCGACCGCACCGAGGTGAGCCGCATCACGCTGCACGACGCGGAGCTGCGCGAGGTGCCCGGCACCATGGGCGACCCGTTCCGCGTCGTCATGCTGCTGCCGGGCGTGGGCAGCATGCTGTCCGGCGTGGCGTACCCCGTGGTGCGCGGCAGCCAGCCCGCGTCCACCGGCTACTTCCTGGATGGCATCCGCGTCCCCATCCTCTTCCACCTGTTCCTCGGGCCGGCCGTCATCCACCCGGACTTCATCGACTCCATCGACTTCTACCCGGGCACGCCGCCGCCGAAGTACGGCCGGCTGATGGGCGGCGCCATCGACGGGCGCCTCAGCCGCCCGCGCGACGACCGCGTCCACGGCAGCGCCTACGCGGACCTCATCAACGCCGGCTTCTTCATCGAGAAGCCCTTCAAGGACACCGGCACCAGCGTCAGCCTCGCGGGCCGCTACTCGTACACGCCGTGGCTCATCGCCCTGGCCGCCAACAGCCTCCAGGCCCCGCCCGCGCCCGGCCGGGAGAATCCGAAGGTGGTGCTGGACTTCTGGGACTACCAGGGGCGCGTGGAGCAGGACGTGGGCAAGGGCAAGCTGCGGCTGTTCGCCTTCGGCTCGTCGGACACCTTCGGCACCGAGGCGCAGGACGAGTTCGGCGACACCGCGCTCCAGTCCATCATCTTCCACCGCGTGGACCTGCGGCACCGCCACCCGGTGGGCCCGGGCGAGCTGGAGCTTGGCGGAACGTGGGGCCTGGACCGCTTCGCCGTCGTCAGCCGCAACCCGCCCAGCGACGCCACGGAAATCTACATCGACCAGGGCACCTGGTCCGCGCGCCTGGGCTACACGGTGCCCGTGTCCAAGCGGGTGGCCCTGCGCGCCGGCGCGGACATCGACCACAAGCGCGCCGTCGTCGAGCTGGTGGAGCAGGAGGGCACCCCCACCCCCGACATCGAGACGGCCCCGGTGGCGATCGGCACCTTCATGGGCGCGTGGGCGGAGGTGGTGTGGCAGCCCGACGACAAGTGGTCCGTGGTGCCCGGCCTGCGCGTGGACAACTACCACCTGGCGCCCAACATCGACCGGGAGGCGCTCGAGCCGCGCCTCACCGTGCGCCACAAGCTGACCGACACGCTCACCCTCAAGGGCGGCGCGGGCCTGTTCCACCAGCCGCCCACCTCCCTCATCAGCCTGCCCGTGGTGGACGTGGGCAGCCTGTTCCTCGGGCTCCAGGAGGGCGTGCAGGTCTCCATGGGAGCCGAGTGGAAGGCCTGGAAGGGCCTGGAGGTGGGGCTGGACGTCTACGTCAACCCCATGCTGCGCACCGTCGAGCTGACGCCCTTCTCCGACGAGGGGCTGGTGGACGACGTGGACGGCGAGCTGCCGGATGACGGCGAGCTGCCGGGCGGCGCGCGCCACGTCCGCGCGAACCAGCAGGACGATGACGACGACGACAGCGGCATCCCGGACCGGGACGACATCGACTTCCCGGACTTCACCAGCACCGGCATGGCCTATGGCCTGGAGCTGCTCATCCGCCACCCGCTGGGGGACAACTGGTTCGGCTGGCTCTCGTACTCGCTGCAGCGCAGCACCCGCCAGACGCGCTTCAAGAAGTACGACTGGCAGGGCAACGTCATCGGCGAGGACGAGAAGAACCTGCCCTTCGTCTTCGACCAGACGCACATCCTCAACCTGGTGCTCAGCTACAAGTTCTCCAACAGCATCACCCTGGGCGGGGTGTTCCACTTCAACACCGGCCGTCCGGAGTCCGGCGCCCTGGGCACGCAGACGCACCGCGAGGGCTCGGACAGGGACAACCGGGATGTCTGGGTCCGGCAGAACCGGGACCGGGTGGACCGGCTGCCGCCCTTCTTCCGCTTCGACGTCCGGCTGTCCAAGGCCTGGGTGTACGACACGTTCAGCCTGGAGGCCTACGCGGACATGCTCAACGCCACCATCAGCCAGGAGACGGTGGGCTTCGAGTACACCGGCGGCGACGGGCGTCCCCTCCGGAAGGAGGCGGTGGGGCTTCCCATCGTCCTGCCCATCCTGGGGGTGAAGGGCCGCTACTGAACCGCACGAGTGACGGATAGCTCACGCTTGCCCGGCAGCACTCCTGGCTGCCTGGGCATGCTGGCCACCTCGGCGGTGTAATCGTAGGCTGTCGCACTGTTCCAGGGGGCTCGGCCTCGCGGTCCCGGGTTCCCTGGGCCTCGGGACGCAGCCCCGCATGGCCGTTCACCCAGGTGACCTCTTCATGTTCCAGGATGGGATTCCGACGATGGGAGGGTTGCTGCGGCGCCTGGGGGCGGCTCCGCTCCGGACGGTAGGCGCGCCCAACCTCGCCCTGGCGGCCCACCGCCTGGCTCCGGAGGAGCCCCCCGGCCGCCCGGCGGTGGACGGCCTGCAGCCCCCCGCGGTGCTGCTGGTGGACGACAACGCCGCCAACCTCGTGTCGCTGGAGGCCATCCTCGAGCCGCTCGCGGTGCGGATGGACAAGGCGTCCTCCGGGGAGCAGGCCCTGCGCTTCCTCTTGCGCGAGGACTACGCCGTCATCCTGCTGGACGTACGCATGGCGGGGCTGAGCGGCTTCGAGACGGCGGCGCTCATCAAGCAGCGCGAGCGCACGCGCAACGTCCCCATCATCTTCCTCACCGCCTACGGCCGGGATGACGTGGAAATCGTCACCGGCTACGCCACCGGCGCGGTGGACTTCCTGCAGAAGCCCTTCCCGCCGGAGGTGCTGCGCTCGAAGGTGTCCGTCTTCGTGGACCTGTTCCGCGCGCAGCAGCAGGTGCGGCGCCAGTCGGAGCTGCTGCGGCAGAAGGAGGCCGAGGCCCGGGACGCCGCGCTGCGCGCGTCCGGCTACATCGACCGGCTGCGCGACTTCGCCGCCCGGCTGTCCGAGGCGACCACGGTGTCGCAGGTGTGCCGTGCCCTCTTCGAGCAGGGCCTGGTGACGGCCGGGGCGAAGGCGGGCGGCGTCAACCTGCTGGACGCGTCCGGCGAGGTGCTCGAGCTCGCGGACTCCATCGGCTACCCGGAGTCGGTGCTGGTCCAGTGGCGGCGGATTCCCATGGCCCTCTCCGTCCCGCTCACCGAGGCCGTGCGGGAGGGGCGCCCCATCTGGCTGTCCTCGCTGGAGGAGTGGTCCGCGCGCTACCCGGGCGTGGATGCGAGGGGCGTCCATGAGGCGGCCATCGCCCTGCCGCTGCTGGTGAAGGGGCGGGCACTGGGCGCCATCGGCCTGTCGTTCGCCCGCGAGCGGGCCTTCTCGGAGATGGACCGGGCCTTCTTCACCGCGCTGGCGCATGCGTGCGCGCAGGCGCTGGAGCGGGTGCGGCTGTCCAGCGAGGAGCAACGCTCCCACGCGCAGGCGCGGGCCGCCGCGGCCCGGCTGCAGGTGCTGGCGGAGGCCTCCGACGCCTTCAGCGGTGCCAACCGCGACCTGGGCGCGCTGCTGGACACCATCGCCCGCCAGGTGGCCGGCTACCTCAAGGACTCGTGCGCCATCCACCTGCTCTCCGACGACGGCGAGCGGCTGGAGCTGGCCGCCTACCACCACGAGGACCCGGAGCAGAATCGCCTCCTGACGGAGGCGCTGCGGCGGGTGCCGATACGCCCGGGCGAGGGCTACAACGGACGGGTGCTGCAGACCGGCCAGTCGGTGTTCGCCCCGGTCATCACCCCGGAGCAGCTGTCGGCCACGGCGAAGCCGGAGTACCTCATCACCGGCTCGCACGTGCACAGCCTTGTGTCGGTGCCGCTGCTGCTGGGCAACCAGGTGATGGGCACGCTGGCGGTGGGCCGCTACTCCACGGCCGACAGCTTCATGCCCGAGGACCAGGAGCTGCTGGAGGCGCTGGCGGCGAAGGCGGTGCTCTCCATCGAGAACGCGCGCCTGTTCGCCGAGCAGCAGCGCTCGCAGGAGGAGCTGCGGCGGCGCGCCGAGTTCGAGCAGCAGCTGGTGGGCATCGTCTCGCATGACCTGCGCAACCCGCTGGCGGCCATCTCCATGTCCGCGGGGCTGCTGGAGAAGAAGGGCGAGCTGTCCGACTCGCAGAAGCGCATGGTGGTGCGCATCACCCAGGCCACCGAGCGCGCGGCGCGGATGATTCGCGACCTGCTGGACTTCACCAAGGCGCGGCTGGGCGGAGGCATCGCCCTGCACCGCCAGCCGGTGGACCTGCGGGACGTCGTGCACCAGGTGGTGGACGAGGTGCTGCTGGCGCACCCCGGGCGGCGCGTGGAGCTGGACGTGGCCGCCGAGATGAAGGGCGAGTGGGACCCGGACCGCATCGCCCAGCTGCTGACGAACCTGCTGGGCAACGCGCTGACCTACAGCCCGGCGGAGGCGCCGGTGCGGGTGCGCGCGCACGTGGACGGTGAGCACGCGCTGCTGTCCATCTTCAACGGCGGTGCCCCCATCCCCCCGCAGCTGCTGCCGCGCCTGTTCGAGCCGATGACGCGCGGCGCGCTGAAGGAGGGCCAGTCCAGCCGGAGCATCGGCCTGGGGCTCTACATCGTCAGCGACATCGTCCGTGGCCACGGCGGCGGCGTGGAGGTGGTGTCCTCCGCGGAGGACGGCACCACCTTCACCGTGAGGCTGCCCCGTCAGTCCACCTGAGGTATAGGTCGGGACTGACCCGCTGTGACAGGAGCGGCCGCCTCTCCCGGAGGTGGCCGGCCACCTCATGCGCTACCTCCTCGCGACGCTCACCCTGCTGAGCGCGCACGCCCTGGCCCAACCGAAGCCCGCGACGCCCGCTGCGTCGACGAAGCCCGCGCCGAAGCCCGCCGCGTCGCTGGACACCTCATTCCTCCGGGAGCTGTCGGAGACGAACTACTTCGGCCTCGGCCGCCCCGGCTTCTCCCGCATCACCCCGGACGAGCAGACGGTGTACTTCCTGCGCGCGTCGCCCGCCTCCCGGCTGCAGACGCTCTTCGCCTTCGACGTGGCGACGGGCCAGACGCGCGAGGTGCTCACGCCGGAGGCGCTCCTCAAGGGCGCGGAGGAGCAGCTGTCCCCCGAGGAGAAGGCCCGGCGCGAGCGCATCCGGCAGCGCGCCGCGGGCTTCACCTTCTTCTCGCTGTCCCGCGACGGCCAGAAGCTCGAGCTGGCGCTGTCCGGCCGGCTGTATGTCGTCGAGCGCGCCTCCGGGAAGGTGACGGAGCTGAAGACGGGGCCGGGCGTCATCGACCCGCACTTCTCGCCCGACGGCCGGCAGGTGGCGTACGTGCGCGACAACGACGTGTACCGCGTGGACCTGGCCACCAACACCGAGCACCGGGTGACGCGGGGCGGGACGCCGGCGAAGACGCACGGCCTGGCCGAGTTCCTCGCCCAGGAGGAGATGGGCCGCTACTCGGGCTTCTGGTGGAGCCCGGACGCCAGGCGCATCGCGTACACGGAGGCGGACACGTCCGAGGTGGAGAAGCTGACCATCGTCGACGTCATGCGCCCGGAGGCCGGCGCCCAGACCTTCCCCTACCCGCGCGCGGGCAAGGCGAACGCGAAGGTGCGGCTGGGGCTCATCCCCGTCACGGGTGGCAAGACGACGTGGGTGGACTGGGACGCCGGGAAGTACCCGTACCTCGCCGCCGTCACCTGGCCGGAGAAGGGGCCGCTGACGCTGCTGGTGCAGAACCGCCTGCAGACGGAGGAGCAGGTGCTCGCGGTGGACGTGCAGACGGGGAAGACGCGCGTGCTGCACACGGAGCGGGACGAGGCGTGGGTGGAGCTGTCTCCGCCCTTCCCCGAGTGGCTCCCGGATGGCACGGGCTTCCTCTGGTACACCGAGCGCAACGGCGCCCCCGAGGTGGAGCTGCGCAACGCGGACGGGAGCCTCGCGCGCTCGCTGGTGAAGCCCGACGCGGGCTTCCGCGCCCTGGTGCGCTACCTCCCCGCGGAGGACACGCTCTACTTCCTCGGCGGCCCCAACCCCACCGAGCGCTACCTGTGGCGCGTGGTGAAGGGCGGCGCGCCCACGCGCGTGACGTCGGGAGGCCCGGCGCTGGAGATGGCGCGGATGAGCGAGAAGGGCGGCCTGCTCACGCTGAACACCGAGGGGCCCGCCAGCCTGCGGCGCACGTACGTCCTGAAGGCGGACGGCACGCGCGTGGGCGAGCTGCCCTCGCTGGCGAAGGAGCCTCCCTTCCAGCCCCGGCTCGAGGTCCGTCAGGTGGGCAAGGAGCGCTTCTGGACGTCCATCGTCCGCCCGCGTGACTTCAAGCCGGGCGTGAAGCTGCCCGTCCTCGTGGACGTGTATGGCGGCGCCATCATCACCAGCGTCCACCAGAGCATGGGGCAGCACCTGATGGCGCAGTGGATGGCGGACCAGGGCTACATCCTCGTGAAGTTCGACGGGCGCGGCACGCCGCTGCGCGGGCGGGACTGGACGCGCGCCGTGAAGCACAACCTGGGGCTGGTGACGCTGGAGGACCAGGTGGCCGCGCTGAAGGCGCTCGCGGCGGAGGTGCCGGAGGTGGACCTGAAGCGCGCGGGCATCTTCGGCTGGAGCCACGGGGGCTACATCAGCGCGCTCGCCGCCATGGAGCGGCCGGACGTCTTCAAGGCCGCCGTGGCCGGCGCGCTGGTGACGGACTGGCGCGACTACGACACCCACGTCTCCGAGCGCCTCCTGGGCCTGCCCCAGGAGCAGCCGGAGGCGTACGAGCGCAGCTCGCTGCTCACCTACGCGAAGCAGGACAAGCCCATTGGCCGGCTGCTGCTCATCCACGGCACCGCGGACGACAACGTGTACTTCTTCCACGCGCTGAAGCTGTCAGACGCGCTGTTCCGCGCGGGCAGGCGGCATGAGCTGCTGCCCCTCAGCGGCCACACGCACATGGTGGGGGACCCGCTCGTCAACCAGCGCATGTGGGAGTGGGTGATGCGTCACTTCCGCGAGAGCCTGTAGCCCTCGGAGGCTCGGGCGCGAGTGCTCACGGGTGAGCACTGCGCGTCCTGGATGGACCGGGGGACAGGTCCGCGCGCGGCGAGACATGTCACGCTGTCTCGCCGCGAGGACTCCGCCCCAGGTAGGGGTTTTCCAGGGTGGGTGCGCGGCGCGCTGGGGGAAAGCCGATGGTGGGTCTGTCATCTCTACCGGGCGCTGCCCTGGCATGGACGCCCCATGCGGGAAGTCCGGCGCCCTGCATCCTCTTCGTGCCGCTGCGGGGCCCCGCCTCGGAGGTGCTCGACTTCCAGTGGGCGTCGCTCAACGCGGCGGCCGAGGACGTGGTGCGCGACTGGGGGCTGGACTCCCGCGTGTCGCGCTGGCCGGCGGGGGGCGTGAGCGGGCTGGAGCTGGAGGACTGTGTCCGCCTGGGCACCACCGGCGTGCCGCTGTCCGTCCCGCTGCACGTGCGGCGCGAGGGCCTGGACGCGCGCTTCCACGCCGTGGCGGTGAAGGACGGCGAGGGCTTCGCGCTGTGGCTGCTGCCACCCGTGGAGGAGGACGCGCGCGCGCTGCGTGAGACGCTGGAGCGCGAGCGCGAGGCGCGGCGGCGGGCGGAGGCGGCCCTGGAGGAGTCGCGGGCGCTGCGCGCACGAGAGGAGCTGCTGCGGCTGGCGCTGTCCACCGCGCGGATGGTGGCGTGGGAGTGGACGGAGGCGCGGCGCGCCGTCACCTGGTCCCAGGAGGCGGATGCCTTCTTCGGGCAGCTGCCGGGCACGCTGGGCACCACGCTGCCGGGCTTCCTGTCCTGCGTGGTGGTGGAGGACCGGCCGAAGGTGGCGCGCGGAATCGAGCAGGCGCTGGCGGCGGACGGGCCCTACACCCTCAAGTTCCGCTGCCGCCACGCGGACGGCGCCACCCACTGGTACGAGGCCGTGGGCCAGGGGCTGCGCGACGGCGAGCGCGCGCACCGCATGGTGGGCGTGGTGGTGGACTGCACCGAGCGCGAGCAGGGGGAGTCCACGCTGCGCGAGGCGGAGGAGCGCTACCGGCTGGCGGCGCGCGCCACCCATGACGTGCTGTGGGACTGGGACCTGGCCGGCGGCGGCGTGCGCTGGGAGGGCGTGACGGGCGAGCTGTTCGGCTACGGCGCGGGCCCGTCGGGCCACGGCCTGGACTGGTGGGAGGCGCGCGTCCACCCCGACGAGCGCGAGGGCGTCGCGGCGGGGCTGCGCGCCTTCGTGGCCTCCACCGGCGCGGCGTGGCAGGCCGAGTACCGCTTCCTGCGCGGCGACGGCACCTGGGCGCACGTGCTGGACAGGGGCGTGCTGGCGCGCGACGCCGCGGGCCGGCCGGTGCGGATGATTGGCTCCATGATGGACATCACCGAGCGCCACCGCGCCCTGGAGCGCCTGTCGCAGGAGGCCCGCTTCCGCGAGCGCTTCATCGGCATCCTCGGCCATGACCTCCGCAACCCGCTGAACGCGATAACGCTGTCCGCGCGGGCGATGCGGCGGCGCAGCACCCTGAGCTCCGCGCACCAGCAGCTCGCGCAGCGCATCGAGACGAGCGCGGCGCGGATGGGGACCATGATTTCAGACATCCTGGACCTCACGCGCGCGCGGCTGTCCGGCGGCATTCCCCTCAACCTGGCGCCGGTGAGCCTGGCCACCGTCTGCAAGCAGGTGGTGGAGGAGCTGACCGCGGCGTGGCCGGACCGCTACATCGCCTTCGACGTGGAGGGCCGAGCGGACGGCATCTGGGACGCGGACCGGCTGGCGCAGGTGCTCAGCAACCTGGTGGGTAATGCGCTGGAGCACGGCGCGGCCGACGCGCCGGTGATGCTGCGCTGCATGGAGCACGACGCCTGGCAGGTGCTCGAGGTCCACAACCCGGGTGCCCCCATACCCGCTGCGCAGCTGGCGACGCTGTTCGACCCGTTCCGTCAGGCGGGGGTGGCGCGTGAGAAGGGCCGGCGCCGGGGTGGACTCGGACTCGGCCTGTTCATCGTGCGAGAGATTGTCCAGGCCCATGGGGGCGCGGTGCGCGTGTGCTCGTCCGAGCTGGATGGCACCACGTTCACCGTGACACTGCCTCGTGACACACGTCAGGCGCGCGCTCCGGGAGGCTCCGCGGCGGCGCGTGATACCTGAGTCATTTGTGTCTCGAAGGTCCGGCTTGCGTCGATAACACGTCGGAGCGTCATGCGGCGCACGGACTACGTGTTTGCCGTTAGACCGACGGGCGCGAACTGCACGTGGGGACACCTGTCAGTTCTCGCGGGAAGGCTTACCGGTTGTGTGACCGCACGAAGCGCGCGGTCACCCCCAACGCGGAGGCAGTCCCATGCACCCCTTCACCTCTCAGACCTCTTCACTCTCCGAGGTCACCCGCATCCGGAGCCGCACTCCGCGCAGCTGGGGCTGGGTGCCGATGCTGCTCTGCGTCGCGGCCGTCGGGTGCGGGCCCGCCGAGCCGGGGATGGAGCTGGAGGGCGAGTCCCTTGGCACCCACGCTGGCGGGGTGGTCTCGCAGAACGGCCTCTCCACCAACGGGCTCTCCACGAATGGCCTGTCGACGAATGGCTTGTCGACGAATGGCCTCTCCACCAACGGGCTCTCCACGAATGGCCTGTCGACGAACGGGCTGTCGACAAATGGTTTCAACACCTGGTTCACCGAGAACCCGGCCCGCTCGGACGAGGTGATGCGCTACATCGCACGGTGCGCGCTCGGCCCGACGCAGTCGCTGAGCTACACGCACGCGGGCACGACGTATACGTGGACGGGCGTGCTGGGGCTGGCGCCGAGCTGGGCGGGCGGGGCGCCGGCGTCGCTGATGGAGCAGCACTCGGTGTCCGCGTGCCTGGCGGCGCACGTGAACAAGTACGGGGTGCACCTCAACATCTCGGTGCTGGGCCGCGACGCGCCGGGCACCGTCATCCCCACCACGTCGGGGGAGCTGCAGACGTACGGCCAGCCGGAGGCGGTCTTCTTCGGCAACCTCTTCAACGGCGACGGGCTCTTCGCGGCGAACGACACGGACTACCTGGCGTATGACCAGAGCACCGTGCGCGCGTGCGGCCTGGCCGCGTACAGCGAGGCGCCGGCCTGCGGCACCGTCGTCACGCACGTGGGCATGGCCCGGACGTACTGCACGCTGGACGCGTCGCGGACGCACTACTCGCGCTGCGTGTACAACGGGAAGACGTTCTACCGCCCCCTCAACACGCGCATCCGCGCGCAGGACATCTACCGCTGCGGTGACGGCGTGTGCCAGCTGTCCGAGAGCTGCGGCACCGGCAACACCGCGGCCAGCTGCGCGGCGGACTGCGGCGCCTGCCAGTGAGCCGGAGTGCCCGCGGCGGCTGACTGCGCCACGGGGGAAGGGGAGGGCGGAGTGCCTGACGCCCTCGACGTCGCGGTGGCTCACGGAGCGCCGCAGGAGAGCCACTGGCCCAGCAGCAGGCGCTCGTCCATGGACGGCGTGGGAGACGTGGCCGGAGGCATCGCGGTGTTGGGCCCGTTCGGTCCCGCCGCCGAGTGCGAGTCGATGGCTGTGGCCCACTCGCGCACCTGCTCGGGAGTGTCGAAGTCGACGCCCTCTGGAGCACCCGCGCGCGCCTCGCCCGTCACGCTCGCGCTGTGACAGGACAGGCAGTACCTCTCCAGGAAGTCCCGGCCGAAGCTGTCGGCGGTGGGCCCCGCCGAGGGCGGACACCGCGCGCCCGAGGGCCGGGTGTGTACCGGCTCCTCCTCGTGGCCACGGCCGTCGTCGGAGCCTCCGCAGCCTCCACCTCCACCACTGCCGCCACCTCCTCCGCCATGGCCGAGGCTCAGGCCCGCGAGGACCCACAGGGGAACGAGGCGCAGGAGGGGGCGTCTGGACATGAGCAACTCCGTTGCGGTGGAGTGGGAGGGGTAGGCACCCGACCCTCTTCCGGGCCAGCGAGCCGGAGGGGCCGCGATATGTCCGGAACCGCCCCGCGTTCCTGGACGAAGGCGCCGCGACAACTTGCCACACCGGGCCGGACGGTGGGCTCTGCTACCCATCCTCGCCGTCAGGGGCCGCTTGCGCCCTCGTGGAGGTCCATCGATGAGTGTCGTCCTGAAGTCCGCGCGTTGGCTGCTGCCCGCCCTCCTCCTGGCCCAGGGCTGTGACTCGGGTGGGAACGAGCCCGAGGCCGAGAAGACCTATACGGTGCGCTTCAGCCCCCAGGTGCGCGAGCAGACGCTGGCGTGCGGGACGAGCTACACGGACATCGGCACCTCGCGCAGCGTCATCGAGCTGCTGGACTTCAAGGTGTACGTGCGGGACGTCACCCTGGTGCGCGCCACGGGCGAGCGGCACAAGCTGAAGCTGGAGCAGGACGGCACGTGGCAGCGCGAGGCGATTGCGCTGCTGGACTTCGAGGACGGCACCGGCACGTGTGACACGGGCAGCCCGCAGGTGCGTACTCAGATTGTGGGCACGGCGCCCGAGCACGACGACTACACGGGCCTGGAGTTCAAGCTGGGGCTGCCGCCGGACATGAACCACCTGGACGGAGCCACCGCGCCCGCGCCGCTCAACGCGCCGGGCATGTGGTGGAGCTGGCAGGGGGGCTACAAGTTCGTGCGCCTGGACGTGCGCTCGCGCGCCAACGACAGCTACTTCTTCCACCTGGGCGCGTCCGGGTGCCGGGGCTCCGTGCCCGAGGGCTTCACCTGCACGTCGGAGAACCAGGCCGCGGTGACGCTGACGGGCTTCCACCCGGACCGCAACCAGGTGGTGTTCGACGCGGCCGGCCTGTACGCGCAGCTGGACGTGGACCGGGTGGTGGACGGGAGGACGGACACGCTGGCCGGCTGCATGTCCTCCGCCGCGGACCCCGAGTGCCCGACGATGTTCGAGCAGCTCGGCCTGGCGGTGGACGGCACCGCGCGCCCCCTGCCGGGCACCTTCATCCGCGTCCGCTGAAAGCCGGGAGCTCCGTCATGACGTTCCACTCCGCTTCCGCTCGCGCGGTGCTGCTGGTGGCGCTGACCGCGGCCTGTGGCTCCGACGAGGTCGACGATGGCACTGGAGAGCCGAAGCCACCCACGGTGGAGCGCTCGCCGGAGCTGGACTCCGTCACGCTGAAGAGCCAGCGCGGCGGCACCAGCCACAATGCGGGGAGCAACTGCATGTCATGCCATGGGCCCAACGGCACCGCGCCCGGCCTCTTCACGGTGGCGGGCACGGCCGTCAACGCGCGACGCGAGGCGAACCCGGACGCCACGGTGACGCTGTCCACCGCGTCCAACGGCGGAGGCACCCTGGTGCTGACGCTGGAGGCGGATGCGAATGGCAACTTCTACACGACGGAGGCGGTGCCCCTGACGACGCAGGCGCTCTACCCCCGGGTGACCAGCCGGGCGAGCGCGTCCGTCAACTTCATGCCGTTCCCCACGATGTCGGGCGCCTGTAACGTCTGCCACGTGGGCGGCAACCCCGTCGACCTCGACTGATGGAGCGGCCAGGGATGTCCCACGCGTGGAAGGTGAGCGCCGTGCTCGGCGCGGTGCTGTCGGTGGGCTGTGGCGAGGAGGAAGGCCCGGAGCCCCAGCTCGCGCCCGCGTACGAGTGGCGGCTGCCGGCGGGCTTCCCAGAGCCCTTCGTCCCGGAGGACAACCCCATGTCCGAGGCGAAGGTGGACCTGGGGCGCCACCTCTTCCACGACGTGCGGCTGTCGGGGAACGGGACGCTGGCGTGCGCGAGCTGCCACGAGCAGGCGCGGGCCTTCTCGGACGGGAAGGCGACGCCGGTGGGCTCCACGGGGCACCACGTCCCGCGCAATGCGCCGGGGCTGGCGAACGTCGCGTACCTGGGCACGTACACGTGGGCGAACCCGCTGCTGGAGACGCTGGAGGCACAGGCGCTGGTGCCGCTGTTCAACGAGGTGCCCACGGAGCTGGGCCTGGCGCCGAGGCTGGACGAGGTGCTGGGGCGGCTGCGGGAGGACGCGCGCTATCCGGAGCTGTTCCGCGCGGCGTTCCCGGAGGAGGCGGAGCCGATTGGCAAGGACGCCATCGTGAAGGCGCTGGCGTCGTTCCAGCGGACGCTGCTGTCGGGCAGCTCGCCGTATGACCGGTATCTCCAGGGGGACATCACGGCGATGACTCCCTCGGCGAAGCGGGGGATGGAGCTGTTCTTCGGCGAGACGGCGGAGTGCTACCACTGTCACAGCGGGCCGCACCTGTCGAACTCGTTCCGGGCGAAGGGCTCGGTGCTGTCGGGGAGGCAGTTCTTCAACACGGGCCTGTACAACCTGGACGGGCAGGGGGCGTACCCGCCGGACAACCCGGGCCTGTTCGAGTTCTCGGGCAAGGCCTCCGACCAGGGGCGCTTCAGGGTGCCGCCGCTGCGCAACGTGGCGCTGACGGCGCCGTACATGCACGACGGCAGCATCGCCACGCTGGAAGCGGTCATCGACCACTACACGTCGGGCGGGCGCAACGTGACGGAGGGGCCGTTCATCGGGGATGGCAGGACGAATCCCAACAAGGACCCGCTGGTGCGCCCGTTCGAGCTGACCGCCGCGGAGCGCGCGGACCTGATTGCCTTCCTGGAGAGTCTTACGGACACGGCGTTCATCCAGGACCCGCGCTTCTCCAATCCGTGGCAGTGACTCAGCCGCCGGCCTGGCGGCCCTCAATCGCGCACAGCAGCACGGCGGCGGCGATGCCCAGGCGCCGGTCCAGCCGTCCGTCCCTGTCCATGGAGAAGTCCAGGTCGATCTTCTGGATGAACGGGTTGAAGCGCTGGGTGAACGTGAGCACCGGCGCATCTCCGATGGTGCCCGTGAAGGTCTGCGGAATCAGGTTGGTGAGCAGGCGCCGCACCAGCGCCATCACCATGCTGTCCTCTTCAATCTTCCCCACCTCCTGGTCGTTCACGTCCAGCACCAGCCACTGGTCCCTCAGGAGGGAGCGGAACGCCTTGCGGCGCAGCGCGCCCAGCCGCTTGCCCGTGGCCGGGTCCGTGACGTCGTACGTGGCGCCGAAGTCCAGGATGCTGCGCGCCTTGATGGTCAGCAGCTCCTGCTGCATGTCCTCGCCGCTGTAGATGCGCAGGTCCTCCTTCAGCTTGAAGGCCTTCATCTTCGAATAGAAGGCGACGTTGCCCGCCTCGTCGTAGATGTGGAAGGCACCGCCGAAAATCTTGAAGAACTTGCGGCGAACCATGTACCGGCTCTGGCCGAAGCGGCCGGGAGCCAGGTCACTGCGAGGGCGTTGCTGGAGTCCTGTCGACATGGGTTCCCCCTAACGTGAAGTCCCGAGCGGGGCCAGTGAAGACTCTGGCTCCGCCCGTCACCGGGACGGAGGGTACTTCTGAAGCTTGCGCTGCAGCGACCGCCGGTGGATGCCGAGCTTGCGCGCTGCCTCGGAGATGTTGCCCGCACAGTCGGCCAGGACTCGGTTGATGTGCTCCCACTCCGCGCGCGCCAGTGACGGTGCCTCGAACGTCTCCGGTGCCGCGAGCGCCGGCTCTCCCGACGCCCGTGCGAAGGCGGCGAGGATGTCATCCGCGTCCGCCGGCTTCGGCAGGTAGTTCACCGCCCCCAGCCGGATGGCGTCCACCGTGGTCGCGATGCTGCCGTAGCCGGTGAGCACCACCACGCGCGTGGAGGCATCCACCGCCAGCAGGTCCCTCACCAGCTCGAGGCCGCTGCGGCCCGGCATCCGCAGGTCCACCACCGCGTACTCCGGTGACTCGCGGCGCGCGGCGGCGAGCGCCTCGTCGTAGTCCCCCGCCGTGGTGACGTCCCATCCCCGCTCCCGGAAGGCACGCGCCAGCCGCTCGCGCAGCGTGGCGTCGTCATCCACCATCAGCAGGCTGGGATGGTGCGCGCCGCTGGCGCCTGGCGAGCTCATGACGCCACTCCCGCGCGATGGCGCGCGCCGCCCCAGCGCGCCAGCATCGCGGCGTGGCCCGCTTCACACCGGCCCACCGTGCTCATGACGCCACCTCCGCCCGGGGCTCGCCCACCGGGAGCGCCAGGCTCGCGGTGGTGCCCTGGCCCGGCGACGAGCGCAGCTCCAGCGAGCCACCCAGCTGCTCCGCCAGCGTGCGCGCCAGGAACAGTCCCAGCCCCATGCCCTCACCCGGCGCCTTTGTCGTGAAGAAAGGCTCTCCCGCGCGTGCCAGCACCTCCGCCGGCATGCCCGCCCCGCCGTCGCGCACCTCCAGCCTCGCGCCCGCCGTCTCCGCCCGCACCCGCAGCTCCACCGACTTCGACGCTGGCGACGCCTGCAGCGCGTTCTTCACCAGCCCGCGCAGCACCCGCGCCAGCGCGCGCGGCGGCCCATGCACCCGCCACCCGCTCAGCTCTGCCGGCACCTCCACCCGCACCCGCTCCACGCCCGGCAGCTCCGCCAGCGAGTCCTCCACCAGCCTGCCCAGCGCCACCGCGTGGAAGGGCTCTCCCGTCGTCTGCCCCGCATCCGCGGACATCTGCACCAGCACGTCGCGGCAGCGGTCCACCTGCTGGCGGATGAGCCGCAGGTCCTCCCGCACCGCCTCGGGCGTCCCCGAGGCCGCCAGCGCGCGCTCCACCTCCTTCGCCACCACGGCAATCGTCGACAGCGGCGTGGACAGCTCGTGCGCCGCGCCCGCCGCCAGCGTCGCCAGCGAGGCCACCTTCTCCCGCCGCGCATGCAGCGCCCGCGCCTGCGCCAGCTCCTGCTCCCGCGCCCCCAGCGCCCGCGTGACGCGCTGGACGAAGTAGACGATGAAGCCCGCCGCCACCGCGAACGCCACCCACATGCCGTTCAGGTGCAGCCGCATCAGCTCCGCATGGTCCGGCCGAGACAGCCCCGCCGGCAGGTCCAGGTCCTGCGACACGAACAGCGAGCCGAACGCCGCCAGCGTGAAGGCCAGCAACCCCCACGTCCACCGCGCCGGCAGCAGCACCGTGCCCAGCGCCACGTTCACCAGGTACAGCGTGGTGAAGGGGTTGTGCGTGCCACCACTGAGCGCCAGCAGCCCCGTGAGCACCAGCGTGTCCCACAGCATCAGCTTGCCGATGGTGCCCTCCGTCACCCGCCGCGCCCGCGTCAGCCACGCCCGTACCGACAGGTTGGTGAGCGCCTCCAGCCCCAGCAGCGCCGACAGCACCGGCACCGGCAACGCCAGCTCCAGCCCGTACGCCGCCACGGCGATGACCACCGCCTGTCCCAGCAGCAGGCCCCAGCGCAGGCGCAGCAGCCACTCCAGGTTGATGCGCGTCCGCGAAACGGGCTCGGACTCGGAGGACAGGGGGACGGCGGGCGTCATGGCACCGCCATCATGGCGCAGCGGCGGGCCGGAGCGAGGCCGAGCGCGCCACGTTCCCCAGCAGGTCCACCCGCGTGGGCGCCTCCTGGGGGCTCACCCCGTCCAACCACGTGTCCCAGGCGAGCGAGAAGACCAGCGTCGCCTCGGGCGTCTCCTCCGACAGCGTCAGCCCGTCCATCACCACGTCCACCGAGGCGCGGCCGCTCGACTCCACCTCGAAGGGCCGCGCGTCGCTGCCATCCTCCGCGGCCAGCGTGCCTCGCAGGTGCAGGCTGCGGCCCACCATGTCCACGGGCTCGGCGCCCGCTGCCGCGGAGTCCAGTCCCTGGGCATCCGCGTCGGCCGGCTCGAAGGTGAGCCGCGCACGGCAGTAGCGCCCCGGCGGCGGGCGCAGTACGCCCAGCTCGCGCACCTCGCCGTCCGCGCGCCCCAGTCCCAGCACGTGCGGCGTGCCCAGCCTCCGGGGGCTGGACGCCGAGTGCGCCCACGCGGTGCCCACAGGCGACAGCTCGCGCAGCAGGCGCCGCCACCCCGTCGCCTCGCAGGGAAACAGCTCCACGCTGCCCAGCGTGACGAGCGCGCCGGACAGCGACGCGCGGGCGCCCTCGTCGGTGAGCAGGGTGCGCACGCCCTGTGCTTCCACGGCGGAGCGGGCGCGGGTGGTGGTGAGCCCGAGGGTGAGCCGCAGGCCCTCCACGCGCTCGCCGCCACCGCAGGCGGTGAGGGACAGGAGGACGGCGGAGGCAGTCACGACGGAGCGCATGGTCTCAGAGGTCGTACGCGACGGACAGCATCGCGATGGGAGTGGGGGCCACCCGGCCCCGGAGCTGGTTGAAGAAGGGCACCCGCACGCCCGCCGCGAGGACGACGTCCGTGGCCGGGCTGAAGAGGACGTCGGGCGACGCGTAGCCGATGACGCCACCGCCATCCCGCTCCTTCTCTCCGTCGATATCCGCCGCCGCCTCGATGCGGCCGTCGAGCCCCAGCCGCACCGCCCACCTCGGCGCGGGCTGGTACTGCGCGGCCAGCGTGGTGCGCACGGACGCGCCGGCGCGGAAGCCCTGGATGCCTCGCGTGGGCAGGAAGCCCGTGGCGCTGGCGAGGAAGGACCAGTCGCCCCGGAAGTGCTGGTACGCCACGCCTCCCAGCGGATCCACCGAGCCGCTGCCGAGCTGCGTGTCCAAATCCAGGAGCGTCCCATCCTCCGCGCGCAGCTCGGGCGCGGTGGGCAGCTTCACGCCGACGAGCACGCTGAAGAGGTGGTCCGCGGAGAAGGCCTTGTCCTGGAAGAGGAACACCTTCGCGCTCAGCTCCAGGTCTCCCACCCCCCAGCTGCGCTCGCGCGCGAGGCTCACGTCGCGCACCTCGCGGGCCTGGAGGGGCAGGGTGGCCGAGAGGAACAGCCAGGGCAGTGGCGCGTACGCGGCGGCCACGTCCATGCGCGCCTCGCGCAGCCGCAGCGCGTCCTCGCCGTCGCGTCCCACCGTGTGGCCCCAGCCGCGCACCGTGGAGGACAGCCGCAGGCGCCCGGAGAACGGCTGCTCGGTACCCATGGAGGTGAGCGTGGGGTCCCCGCAGGCGCAGGTGGCGCAGGCCCAGGCACGCGGGCCAGGGGCCAGCACCAGCGCGCTGGCGACAAGGAGGATGGCGGCGAAGGTAGGTTTCACGAGCGGCGGGAAGATACGTTGGGAGGTCCGGCCGGGCGTGCGGCGAGTTGTCGCAGCGGCCGGGAGCGGACGGGGACCCTGTACTTCCGTCGGAGGGCAGACGGGGAGGCGAGCGCCCGCTGTCCAGGAGGAATCAATGCCCACCTTATGAATGACTCCCGTCCGCCAGGGTTGTGGGGGTGGGAGGAGGGATACAGGGAGGATGTCATGGGCGTGCTCGCCCCGCTTGGCCGGCTGCTCTTCTCGGCCATCTTCATCACCAGTGGTCTCAACCACTTCTTCCAGCTCCAGGCGCTGACGGCCTATGCCCAGGCGTCCGGCGTGCCCGAGCCCCGGCTGGCGGTGCTGCTGTCCGGAGTGGCGCTGGTGGGAGGTGGCCTGTGTGTGCTGCTGGGCGTGTTTGCCCGCCTGGGCGCGGCGGCCATCGCCGTCTTCCTGCTGGCCGCGGCCTTCATGGTCCACCGGTTCTGGCTCATTCCGGATGCGGTGGCGGCGCAGGAGCAGCTCATCCACTTCATGAAGAACCTCTCCATGGCGGGAGGCGCGCTGCTCATCGTCTATTTCGGCTCTGGCCCCTTCAGCCTGCGGGGCCGCAAGCGAGAGGAGGGGCTCGGCGGCGGGCGGCTCGGGGTGCCCTTGCGGCACTGAGCCGTCAGACGCGGGGATTCTGGCCGGCCAGCAGGCCCTTCAGCCGCGCGCGGGTGATGCGCTGGTTGTCGAAGTACCAGGGGTTGTCCTGGTCCCTTCCACTGAGGGACCAGTCGCTCTGCTCGGAGAGCCAGTCGACGAAGGAGGCGCGGTCCGGGAACACGGCGATGGCCTCCTTTGAGCCGCCAGGCGTCTCGAACACGGGGTAGCCGTCGTACACGTGGTCGTAGATGTACCCGCGCGCCCGGTGGAAGAACCCTGTTCCGCAATAGTCGACGTGGTCGTAATGGAGCTGGCCCAGCGCGTCCGCGACCTGGCTGGCGAGCTTCCTGCCGTAGGGCCTCTTCCGCCAGTAGACCCACAACTTGCGCCCGATGTTCACGCGTGTCCCCTCACGAGAGGGCACTCACGATACTCCAGGCCTCACGCCACCCGCTCGACGCGCTCCAGGAACCGGTCGAACGACGCCTCCACCGCCGCGCGGCCGCCGCCCAGGATGTTGCGGCCCCAGGTGTAGCCGTACACGTCCTCGAACGCGTAGCTGTCCAGCAGCGCGCGCATGTGCCGCACGTCGGCGGCCCGCATCGGGAGGTAGTTGGGGTAGCTGTACATGAAGCTGACATGGCGCCGGTCGGACACGACCTGCAGTGCGTCGCCGGGGAACAGCGCGCCGCCGCCGCGAGGGCCCTGCGTCCAGTGCAGCGCGGTGCTGCCGGGAAAGTGCCCGCCGCAGCGCAGCAGGGTGACGTCGCCGGACAGCCGGCACGTGTCGCCGCGCCAGAACTCGATGCGCCGCGACGGCCGCTGCACCCACTCGCGGTCCGCCTCGTGCACGAAGATGGTGACGTCGCCCAGGGCCTCGCTCCACTCCACCATCGACGAGTAGAAGTGCGGATGGGAGATGGCAATGGCCTCGACGCCTCCGCGAGCCCGGAGCGCGTCCACCGCTGCGTCCGTCACCAGGCTGACGCACTCCCACAGCAGCTTGCAGCCGCTTGCCGGCACGTGCAGCGCGCGCTGGTTGATGGCGAAGTCCGGCGCCAGGCCGATGCCCAGCAGGCCGGCGTCGTCCTCGAGCCGTGACTCGAAGGTCTCGGCGAGCGCCGCGTGCGTCTTCCAGCGCTGGCCGTTCCAGCCGACGTACTGGCGCTCGTCCTCGCAGATGGCGCAGCGCGCGGGCGGCGCGGCGGTGTCGGCGTACTGGGTACCGCAGGTCTCGCAGATGTAGCAGGGCATGGGGGCTCCTCGGGACGTCTTGATGGCACCACGCTAGGCTTGGACTGGACCCATGAATGGGCCAGATTCGGTGAAACCCATGGAGCCAGTCTTCCCCTTCGCCCTGGAGCTTCCGACGCGGGGCCAGGGCCGGCGCACGCAGGCGCTGCACCGCCAGCTGCGCGAGGCGATTCTCGACGGCCGCTACCCCGCGGGCGCGCCGCTGCCGGCCACGCGCCAGGTGGCCGCCGCGCTCGGCGTGGCCCGCAACACCGTGGTCACCGCCTACGACTTGCTGATGGCCGAGGGCTATGTGCTCCCGCGCCGGGGCGCGACGGCGGTGGTGGCCGACCTCGCCGCGCGCCGTCCGGCCCGGGGCACGCCCCGCGCACCGGGACGTGATGCCACGCGCATCAGCCCCAGCTGGCGCACCGCGCCGTTCCTGGGCCCCAGCGCCCCCGCGGACCTGCCGCCGCGCAGCTTCCGCGTCGGGGTGCCGGAGCACCGGCACTTCCCGCACGACACCTGGCGGCGACTGTCGGCGCGCTCGCTGCGCGCGTGGGCGAAGGCGCCCTTCACCTATCCGCCCACCGAGGGCCTGCCCGAGCTGCGCGAGGCCATCGCCCAGCACGTCGCCTTCTCCCGCGCGGTGGTGTGCACGCGCGATGACGTCATCGTGACGTCCGGGGCGCAGCAGGCCTTCGACCTGCTGGCGCGGCTGCTGGTGACACCGGGCGAGACGCGCGTGGCCGTCGAGGAGCCGGGCTATCCGCGGCTGCGCGCCGCGTTTGCCGCCGCTGGAGCGCGGCAGGTGCCGGTGCCGGTGGACGACGAAGGGCTCCGCGTCGACCGCCTGCCCGGAGACGTGCGCGTCGTCAGCGTCACGCCCTCACACCAGTCGCCGACCGGCGTCGCGCTGTCATTGTCGCGCCGGCGTGCGCTGCTCGACTTCGCCCGCGCCCGGGACGCGGTGGTCATCGAGGACGACTACGACGGCGAGTTCCGCTTCGCCGCGCGCCCCCTGGATGCGCTCCAGACGTTGGATCGCGACGCGCGGGTCTTCTACGTCGGCACGTTCTCCAAGAGCCTGTTCCCCGGCGTGCGCATCGGCTTCGTCATCGCTCCGCGCTGGGCGCGCGACGCGCTGCTCGCCATCAAGCAGTGCAGCGACGCCCACTGTGACGCCGTCGCGCAAGCCACGCTCGCCGCCTTCATCCGGGACGGCCACCTCGCGCGTCACGTCCGCCGCATGCGCCCCATCTACGCCGAACGCCGCACCGCGCTGCTCGCCGGCCTGCGCCGCCACCTCGCCGACTGGCTGGAGCCGATTCCCTCCGAGGCCGGGCTGCACCTCGCCGCGCGCGTCCTTCAGCCCGAGCACGCCGCGACGCTCTTCGCCACCGCCCGCCACTACGCTCCGGGCGTGCAATCCATCACCGAATACTCGCTCACCCCACCCGAGCAGCCGGCGCTGTCGTTCGGGTACGGGGTGATGGAGGCGGAGGAAATCACCAGTGCGCTGCGGCGCTGGGGTGGAGCGCTGGCGCGGCGGTAGCGGGAGGCTACGGCGTGGGCGCGGACACAGCGGCGCCCGCGGCGGGCTTCCCGCCGGGAATCCAGTGGATGGCCTGGGCGGCCTCGGGCACGTTCTGCTTCAGCTTGTCGCAGGGGACCTGCACCATGGCGAAGTTCTTCAGGTCCTTGGCGTTCTGGTGGAGGAAGCAGCTCTCCGTGCGCGGGTCGATGACGTAGCTGTAGAGCCTGTCGACCTCGATGACGGTGAACTTCTCCTGGCCCGAGAGCTGGGCCTGGGCGACCTGGGCATGGGGAAGACAGCCCGAGAGGGCCAGCACGGCGGCGGGGATGAGCAGTGAGCGCATGAGCGCGCATGCTACCCGTTGATGGCGGACAAGTCCTTGCTGCTCAGGCTTCCTCGTCGGGGAGGAGCGTGCGGAGCAGCTCGTCGTCGGGACCGAGCGGGCGCCAGCCGGGTGGGGGCGGTGTGTCACGGAGCGCTTTCCTGGCTTGCTCGACGCGTTTCTCGTGGGTGTATGGGGTGTACGCGGACCATTGGCCGATCACGATCGCGACATTCAGGCGGGCTTCGTCGTCCATTACGGTCGGCCAACCATCAGGAAGAACTTCTGACAGCTCGCGCACGAAACAATCCCGCACGAAGCGAGTGACCTTCCTGCGCTGCTGCGCTTCTTCAAGCAGTTCATTGAACACCTGCACCCCGGCGACGTCGTCCTTGCCGAGTTCCTCTGCCAGGGCAATCAGCGGCACGGCAGGGCGCGCCTCGGCGAAGGCGGTGAGCGAGTCGTAACCCCGCTCACGGACCCGCTCATACAAGCGCGCCTTCCAGTTTCCCTGCCAGGAACGCCCATCGGTCATCGCTTGCTCGCACGAGTGAATGTCATCGGGATGTCGTAGCGTTTCATGTTCTGCGCGACGATTCTGAGGATCGCGTTCCGAGTCAACATCTTGCTCGCCTCAGTCTCGGCCTCGCGCAGCGCCTTCATGATTCGCTGATTCCATTCGTCCGGCCAGGTTCGCCCCAGGCGCCAGTTGCCACCACCATGAATCGCCTCGTGGTGCGCCCGCTCCATCCTGACGCAGAACTGGTCGATGTCCATGTCTCCCCTGAAGCCGCGCTTCGCGAACCACTCACGGTGCTCTTGTGGAAGGACATGATGCTTCGGCGCTTCTGCCATGCCAGCCCCCGCGCGTCCGGTCTGTCGCATGGCACGGACCTCGGGCCCGTCACCCAGTGCGTCGCGCACGCCCTTCGGCAGGTCCTGGTTCGCCTGCGCCATCAGCACCTGGCCGCCATGGATGCGGACAGCGGCGCTGACGGCAGGCATGGAGATGACGCCCGCCTTCACGAGCTGGCGCATCATCTCCACCCACTCGGCGGAGACGACCAGCCGCGAGCCCATCATCACTCCCCCCGACCCCATCACCAGTCCCACGCCCAGCGTCGCGGGCTTCGCAGGTGGTAGCCGCGGCAGCGACAGCTTCAGCGTCGAGACCAGGGTGAGCATCTCCACGAACTGCGCCGCCGCGATAGCGCGGTCGGCGCGCTCCATCGCCATTCGTGCGCCGTCGCGGATGGAGCCGAACTCGCGGGTGAGTTGCCCCATCAACGCGGGCATCGCGATGGCCGCGGCCTCGACCCGCT
The DNA here is from genome assembly GCF_024198175.1 of Pyxidicoccus xibeiensis. NCBI lineage: Bacteria > Pseudomonadati > Myxococcota > Myxococcia > Myxococcales > Myxococcaceae > Pyxidicoccus > Pyxidicoccus xibeiensis. Next base: position 931,942 of record NZ_JAJVKV010000004.1, on the reverse strand, counting down.
CCAGGTCGCGCGACGCGAGCGCGGCCAGGGTGGGGTCCATCAGCCGCTGCACGCGGTGGAGGTCCATGAACAGCGTCTCGGCGCTGTAGGCCGGGCACTGACGGAGCACGGCGTCGGCGAGGTGGAGGAAGTCGAGCCACGCGGCCACCAGCATGGAGCCGGACATGGCCGCCTGGAGCCGAGGGCCCGTCATCCGGAGCAGGCCCAGCTCCATGTCGGCATCATCGACTTCCAAGGCCGCGGTCGTCAGCGCGGTGACGCCACCGAGCGTCCCCTGAATCCATGGCAGCTGGTTCGAGCCATGGTCGAGGTAGCGGGTGAAGGCGCCATTGACGCCACTGAGGCCCCGGTTGCCCAGGCCCGGAGGAAGCGCCGCAAGCCTGGAGAGCGCGCTGGCGACATCGCCAGTGGAGCCGCGCACGCCGTCAACGGCCTCGAGGACCGCTCGACGCGTGGGCATGACGCCCTGCCGCCCGTCTCCAACGGCTTCCTCACCCCGTCCTTCTCTCGAAGCGTACGCAGCGGCACCCTGCCGGAGGTCGCTCCGGAGAACCCTCGGACCGGACGATGGAGTCACCGACGCGCAGCCCGTCATCAGCAACACGAGCCAGAGCCACGGTACTGCCCAACGGCGAGTCCCCATCGTGCGCGCCTCCTGGAAGTGCCCCCGGATGGCAAGGGGGCAAAGCCAGTAGAACCTGCTCGGCGCATCCGTGGCGACAGGCCGTGCTCCCAGGCACGAGCCCTGAACCGTCAGCTCGCGGTGGCCGCCGTGTCCTTGCGCAGCGTGAAGAAGGCCACCTCGGGCTCGCTGCCCCGGCGCAGGTACGGCCCGCCGAAGCCGAAGCCCAGCCCGCGGTTCACGTACAGCTGGTTGCCATTCACGTGGTAGTGGCCGCTGATGTACGGCTGGCCGGCGCGGCGGAAGATGGCCTCGGTGAGGCCGCGCACCACGAACTGGCCGCCGTGCGTGTGCCCGGAGAACTGCACCAGGCCCGCGTGCGCGGGGAGCTTGTCCACCGTGGGCGGCGCATGCGTCAGCACCAGCCGCGTGCCGGACTCCGGCGCGCCGCGGAACGTCGCCTCCACGTCGTCGCGGCCCGTGCGCCCGTCGTCGATGCCCAGCACCGTCACCGGCGCGCCCTTCACGTGCACCACCCGGTGCTCGTTCTGCAGCACCGTGTAGCCCAGCCGCTCGAAGCCCTCGCGGATGTAGGGGCCGTCCACCCAGTGGTCATGGTTGCCCAGCACCACGAAGACGGGGCCCTTCAGGCCCGCCAGCAGCTCGCGCACGCGCGGCAGCGGCTTCGGGCTGTGCGTCACGTAGTCGCCCGTGAGGAACACCATGTCCGGCGCCTCCGCGTTGACGGCCTCCACCGCGCGGCGGATGCGGATGGCGGACGTCGCCTGCCCCACGTGGACGTCCGACAGCTGCGCCACGCGCAGGCCGTCGTGCTCGGCGTGCATGTGCCTCAGGAAGAAGACGTTCTCCGACAGGGAGAAGTGGTCCCTCCAGCGCAGCCGCCGCTCCGTGCGGAAGGGGTCCGCGCCACTTCGGGCCACCAGCTCGTTCCGGCCTCCCTCGATGACCTCCAGGTGGGGAGAAGCGGCCTGGGGGGCGTAGGGAGCGGTGCGGCGGGCGAGGCGTCTCAGGCGCATTCGGGGCGATTCCTCCGTGCCAGGGGGCTGCTGAGTCGAGCGGCTCGATTCTAGGGGAGCCGGTGGGGGTGGGATGAAGCAGGTGCGCCACGCACGCCAGCCCTGCATGCAGCCGGCGCTCGGGGCGACGGAGAAACGCCCGCGATTTCAGGAAGATTCCTTGCCGGACCCGGGCATCCTTCCACCACTGGACACACGACCGGGGGTGGCGCGGTGACGGCATCGGGCGGGGTTGCTACACACGCTGGGACGATGACCCCGCGGCTCGGGTCGGCCCAGGACGTGGGACCGGACGTGACAACGCCACTAGTAGGAGGAGGAAGCGGACGGCAGCGTCCTCGCGATGACTCGCGGCCCGTGGCGCTGTCCGAGCTGATGGCCTCCGTGCCCCTGGGCATGGCCATCATCGGCCTGGACCTGCGCTACGTGGAGGTCAGCGAGGCCATGGCCGCCATGAACGGCCTGCCACGCGAGGCCCACCTCGGCCGCCTCATGGCGGAGGTGCTGGGCAACGAGCCCTCCGCGCGCGACGTGCTGCGCCGCGTGCGCCGCGTGCTGGAGACGGGCGAGCCGCTGGTCGGCGTGGAAATCGTCCACCGGGAGCCCGGGGGAGGGGTGGAGGGCACGCGTGTCTACCGGGCGAGCTACCACCCGCTGCGCCGTGAGGGCGAGGTCGTCGCCGCGTCCATCTACGTGGAGGACATGACGGAGCGCCGCCGGGTGGAGGCGCAGCGGGACGCGGGCGCGGCGCGCGAGCGCGCGGTGCGCGAGCAGGCCCTGCGGGAGACGCAGGAGGCCGTGCGCGCGCGGGACGAGTTCCTCAGCGTCGCGGCGCACGAGCTGCGCACGCCGCTCACCAGCCTGCGGCTCCACCTCCAGCTGCTCCAGCGCCAGGTGGGCGTCGCGCAGCCGGCGCTGTCGGCGGAGCTGGCGCCCCGGGCGCAGGTGCTGGAGCGGCAGCTGTCCCGGCTGGGCAGCCTGGTGAACACGCTGCTGGACGTGTCCCGGCTGGCCGCGGGCAAGCTGAGCCTGGAGCCTCGCGAGCTGGACCTGGCCCAGATGGTGCGGCAGATGGTGGACGCGTTCGCCGAGGAGTTCAGCCGCGCGGGCAGCGCGCTGTCGGTCCACCTGGACGGGCCGCTGATGGGCTCGTGGGACCCGCTGCGCGTGGAGCAGGTGCTGGTCAATCTATTGTCCAACGCGGTCAAGTACGGCGCGGGCCGGCCGGTGGAGGTGTCCCTGGCGGGCGAGGGCCACACGGCCGTGCTGGCCGTGAAGGACCACGGCATCGGCATCTCCGAGGACGGCATGGCCCGCCTGTTCGGCAAGTTCGAGCGCGCCGTGTCGGAGCGGCACTACGGCGGGCTGGGCCTGGGGCTCTACATCACCCGGCAAATCGTCGAGGCCATGGGCGGCAGCATCACCGTGCGCTCGGCGCAGGGGCAGGGCTCCACCTTCATCCTGCGCCTGCCCACCTGGCCCCAGCCGCCGCGCCAGCCCGAGGCGCGCTGAAAAACGCGAAGCCCCGAGGTGCCAGCGGCACCCCGGGGCGCGTCACGGCGGTGGAGCCACCGTGGAGGCCGCTCAGTGGCCGCGGAGCATCAGCAGCTTGCCATTGATGCTCACGAAGAGGGCCGACGGGGCCACCGTCGGGTCATAGATGAGCTGCGACACGCCACCGCCCGGCATCCCGGACACCCGCTCCAGCGTCTTCTGCGGCGTCATGCGCCACAGGCCGGAGTCGGCGCCGATGAAGAGCGAGCCGTCATCCGTGGCGGCCAGCGCGTTGATGCGCTGGAGCCCCGCGTCCTCGGAGACCTTCGTGCCCTGCTGGGCCTGGTTGGCGGGACGGGTGAGGGTCACCTTCCACAGGCCGTAGTCCTTGCTGCCCAGGTAGTACGTGCCGTCCTTCGTCTGCGCGGCGGCGCGCCAGTAGTCGAACTCCTCCATGCTGTTGAGCTCGGGCAGGTACGAGGACTCGACCTTCATCACGTTGACGGACTTGTTCATGTTGTCCCAGTCGCCCAGCTGGGGCGTGGGCGTGACGATGCCGAACATCCAGTCGTTGGCGATGAGGACGTCCCCGTCCTGGGCGATGCCGAGCCCGTAGTTGTAGCCCGCCATCTGGCTGCCGTCCCGCAGCCACACCGCGTGGCGGTGGCTGTTGTACTCGAGCCCGCGGATGCGGGTGACGCCGTGGTTGGAGCCCACGTACACGTCGCCCGCGTCACGGCCGCGCATGACGCGGATGCAGCTGTAGATGCTGCGGTCCTCGTCGTAGTGGTGGTCGTTGCTGTTGCGGATGCCGAGGTTGTCCAGGTCCGCCAGCTTGCGGGGACCCGTCTGGACGCGCGGGTTGCCCTGCTCGTCCTTCGTGTTGCGCACGGACTGGTGCAGGTGCTCCTCGAGGACGATGCTCCCGTTGGTGTCCAGCTTCACCACGTCCACGTCGCCCTGCGTGTAGTACTGGAGCCGGCGAGGGCTGTACACGTAGCACGTGGGCGAGGACGGGTAGGGCTTGTAGCACTCGCCGGGGCTGACGATGTAGTTGGTGTGGAGGCCGGGGAACTCGTCGTCCGCCCCCAGGTCATACGACTGGTAGCCCACGTACGCGCGGCCGCCGCTGCCGCCGCAGATGACGGTGGACGCGGTGGCCTTGTTGTCCCGCCCGAAGCCCCCCGCGGCCTGGCCGATGGGCGAGCTCGTCCAGATGAGCTGCTTGGTGTCCGCGCGCAGCACGCCGATGCGGTCGCCGTTCAGCAGCCACACGTTGTGCGCGGCATCCACGCCGAACTGCCTGAACCCCGAGGCCCCGTACCTGGCCGTGAGGTCCACCACCGTGTCGATGGGCCACGGGCCCGGGGTGAGCTCCGGCTCCGTGGTGCCACCGTCGGTGCCCGCGTCCGTGCCCGCATCCGTGCCGGTGCCGGCGTCGGTGCCCGCATCCGTCCCGGCGTCGGTGCCGGCGTCCGTCCCGGCGTCCGTCCCGGCGTCGGTGCCCGCGTCCGTGCCGGCATCCGTCTGCGGAGGCGTGCCCGCGTCAGTCTCCTCCGGGCGCTGCTCCGGAGGAGGGTTGATGTTCTCTCCCGGATTGGGTGGGGGAACAGGTTCCTCCGAGCCACCGCACGCCCACGCCGTCACCACCACCACCCCGATACACGCGCCCAGCAGTCGTCGAATCACCGAATCCTCCCTGCCCCGGCGCAAAGCAATCCGCGTACCGGGCCCGCAGCGCCCGCCTGCCCCCGGACGCGGGCCCTGGAGGGAAGAGTTCTTCCCACCGTGGAGCCCGTGCGCGTCATGGGCGGAAAAGACGACGGGCCCACCTCCCCGGAGGGAGGCGGGCCCGCGGGCCTTCAGGAAGCGCGTGTAACGGTTACTTCAGCTCCTCGTTCACGTCCTCCTTCACTTCCTTGCCCTTCTGCTCGGCCTTGTCCTCGGCCTTGTCGGCGTCCTTCTTCAGCTCCTCGGTGCCGGAGCCACCGGTGCCGGGCTGCTTCTTCACGTCCTTCTTCACGCCCTTGGGGCTGGTGGCGCGCAGCTCCAGGGCGACAATCTCCTGGCCCTCGAGCTGGAACTTGGCGCGCACCTGGGCGCCCTCGGGAATCTGGTCGGTCTTCTCCACCTTCTTGCCGTCCAGCATGAGCACCGTCTTGTCACGCACGTCCAGGTCCGCGTCGGGCAGGCCCGGGCGGGCGATGCTCACGCCGTCCGCGGTGGCATCCTTCATGGTGCCCCGCAGGTTCATGGCGTGCTCCATCTTGAAGGTGCCCTCCTCCTCGGTCTGCACGCCCGTCACGTCCTTGGCGGCCTTGCCGATGCCGGGGCCCACCTCGGTGGCGTCGATGCCGGTGTCGAGCTTCTTCTCCGTCTTGGGGCCCGGCACCTGCTTCTGCGACGGCGGCGCTTCCGGAGAAGCGGTCTGCGCGAAGGCGGCGGTGCCCATGCAAAGGGCCAGCGTGGCGATGAGCTTCTTCATGGTTCCCTCTCCCTCAGGTCAGGTCTGATGACTGACTTCTGGGAGCAAGGGTGGGGAGGCTCTCATCCCACGCCAACCCGCCCGCCCTGGCCTCCGCCCTCCCCGACTGGAGGGCAGGCAGGCACGGCGGACGGCGCTCAGGCGGCCTGGCTCAGGCGCTTCACCGTGGACAGCAGCTCCGACAGGTCCAGCGGCTTGCGCAGCCAGCCGGCGACCTCCAGCTCCTCCGCGGCGCCCTTCACGTCCAGGTCCGCGCTGGCCACCAGCACCGGGATGTCCGACAGGTTGGAGTCGTGGCGCAGCGCCTCGCGGAAGGCGAAGCCGTCCATCCTCGGCATCATCAGGTCCAGCAGGATGAGGTGCGGCGGAGACTCGACCTGGCGCAGCTGGGCCAGCGCTTCCAGCCCATCCGCGGCGAGGAGGACGGCGTAGCCCTCCAGCTCGAAGACGTCCTGGAGCGCATCACGGATGTCCAGGTCGTCGTCTACGACCAGCAGTGTCTGAAGCGGTTGCACCAGGTCCTCCAGTGGACCGGGGGACTGAAAGGACCCGCTCCATACCCGGCACTAGATGTGTCCGAAGTGGCGCGGGCGGAAGCGGGGGGCGAGCGTTCCCGGGCACGAAGTGCGCGATACAGGACGTCTGAAGGGTGCCAACTCCCTCGGGAATCCCCGTCACGTGTCGCTGGCACGGCAAGCGGCCCCGTGGGACGAGCCTGTAGCCGGATGGATCATCCTGCACGCGGGGCCGTATTTGCAACATGATTGCAAATATGAACGCGAAGGGTGGAATCCTCAAAGCACCATGAATCATTGAGTTGCGGATAATTCCTTGGAGCGGGAGCATGCCGGTGGCCGCCTGTCCTCCGGGCGGGCGGCCATCACCCTCACCAGGAGTGGTCCCCCATGCAGGTCGTCCTCCCCCCCGCCCGCCGCAAGCTGCTCGGCGCGATGCTCTGTTCCCTCACCGTCGCGGCCTGTGGTCCGGCTCCCGAGCCCGAGTCCAAGGGCAGCGACACGGCGGCTCCCGCGACGGGCACCCAGGAGCAGCCGGTGGTGTACGGGACGGACAACCGCACGGACGTGTACGCGCACGCGAACGCCACCCTGCGCGCCCGCGCCCAGCAGTCCACCGTGGCGCTGATGAACCCGTCGGACTTCACGGTGAACCCCTCCAGCGGCGCCGTCACCTTCAACGCGGACACGCTGCAGAGCGCCTACAACCTCTGCTCCAGCCAGCGCTTCCTGTCGGACCTGACGCCGGCCTTCTGCTCGGGCACGCTCATCGACGATGACCTGGTGCTCACCGCGGGCCACTGCATCACCAGCGCGTCGGCCTGCACCGGCACGCGCTTCGTCTTCAACTTCTACCGCAACGGCGCCGGCAGCATGCAGCCGGTGACGTCGCAGGACATCTTCTCCTGCCAGTCCATCGTCGTGCGCCAGCAGGCCACGGTGGGCGGGCGCAACCTGGACTACGCCATCGTCAAGCTGGACCGCGCGGCCACCCCGCGCTTCACCCCGGCCCCCATCCGCGCGGGCAACGCCGCCCTGCCGGTGGGCACCAGCGTGACGGTGATTGGCTCGGGCAGCGGCATCCCCTTCAAGATTGACGACGGCGGCTCGGTGCGCGACGCGCGCGCCGCCACGCTGGACTACTTCGTCTCCAACATGGACACCTTCGGCGGCAACTCGGGCTCGGGCGTGTACGAGAACGGCGGCTACACGGTGGCCGGCATCCTGGTGCGCGGCGAGACGGACTACGTCTCCAGCGGCAGCTGCAGCATCGTCAACACCTGCACGGAGACGGGCTGCCGCGGCGAGGACATCACCTACGTGCGGCCCGCCGTCGACGCGTACTGCGCGGTGGCCACCAGCACGCGGCTGTGCGCGGGCTATCCGCCGCCGCCGACGTCGGTGAAGTTCACCTACTCGGCCACCAACACCAACAGCGCGCAGCAGAACACCACCAACCACAACGTCACGCTGGCCGCCGGACAGACGCTCAACTTCGGCACCTGCACGGTGCCCGGCGCCACCGGCACCGGTGATACCTGGCTGCGCCTGTACAACAGCGCGGGCGTCCAGCAGGCCTCCAACGACGACGCCTGCGGCGTGCTGTCCTACGCCAGCTTCAAGGCGACGGTGGCCGGGACGTACCAGATTCGCGCCGGCTGCTACTCGAGCAACACCTGCAGCGGCACGGTGGCGTACACCATCCAGTAACGGCAAGGGCTCGCGCGGGCGGTGAAGCGGCCGCCCGCGTTCCCGGCCGGCGTGCGGCGGCGGCTCCAGACGAGGGGCCGGCGCGTCGCACGCGGGGCTCGGGGCAGGGGCGGGCCCGCCACCCCGCGAGGGGGCAGGGCGGGCCTCGCCACTAGACGCAGCGGTCGCAGAGGCCGCGCAGCTGCACTTCCACGGCGCGCTGGGACACGGTGCGCGGCACGCCCTTCGAGGAGGCGATGCGCACCGACTCCTCCGGCAGGCAGGCCACCGTGCCGCAGTCCGTGCAGGTGAAGTGCGGGTGGCTGCTCCCGTGCTCCTCCCCCGCGCGCTTCAGCTCGAAGCGCCACACGTGGTCCCCCAGGTCCGCCCGCACCACCAGCCCGGCCTCGGTGAGGTCCGTGAGGTTGCGGTAGATGGTCACCCGGTCATAGCCCTCGTCCCCCAGCGCATCCACCAGGTCGGCGTGGCTCATCGGCGAGGAGGCGGACTCCAGCTCCCTGAGCACGGCGACCCGGGGCGCGGTGCTCCGCAGCCCCGCGGAGCGGATGCGATCCTGGAACTCGGTCAGCTTCGGCTGCACGGCGATTCTTTTCGCTCCCATGATGTCCTTTCGAATAACCGATCCGCCAAACACTTTCACCCCGGTCCTGACCTGGAACGTCGTGTTCAGACGCTTCAGTTGAGACACCCCTGCGGGTCAGTCTCGACTCCCTGGAGGTGTTGTTAGCAGAGTGGCGTCCGTGAGTCTGGTGTAACTGTTGTACAGAAGAACTTCAGTTGCCCTGGTAGTCCAGTTAGACCTGAGTCGCCAGAAACCCAGGTCACCCCCCCAATCCCGGTTCAGGGCTGCCCCCCCGGAGGAGGACCGCGTGGCGGACGGCAGCAACGAGCCACGCGGCCTGTCTGGGGGATTGACCCCGCGGGTCCCATGGCGGCCACGAGGCTTCGTGCGCACGGACGCATGGAGGGTGGGAATCCATGCTGCGCGTGAGAATCCGGATACTGCTGCCTCCCTGGATGCATCCGTCACGTGGATGCGTTGCCCCGAGGCGCAGGGGCGCCGGCCTCCGGAAGCCCAGGGGCCCGTCTTGGGGGCCTTGGGGCCAGCCAGGGGGTGGTTTGCACCGGCGAACACTTCCCACCGGACTGCTTGACTCGGAAGTCCGGGTGCAGAGACTGCGACTTTTCCCTCATCCAGGGCGCACACCGCGCCCGTCCGCCCGCCCTTCCCGTCGAACCCGCCGTGATGAAGCCCACCGTCCTGCTCGTCGAAGACCCCAGCCCCCTGCGAGAACTCCAGGTACTGGCGCTGGAGAGTCAGGGGTGGCAGGTGACGGCCCTGGCGGACATCCATGCCGCCGTCACCCTGCTGAACGCCGAGCCGGCCCAGCTGCTGGTGGTGGCCGCGAGCCTGCTGACGGCCGGGGTGGTGGAGCTGGCCGCCCTGACGAAGGCACTGGCCACGACGGGCACGGGCCTGTGCGTCATGGCCTTCCCCGCCGAGCAGGAGGGGCTGCGCCGACTCGGGCCCCCCGTCAGGGACTTCGAGGGATTCATGGGCTTCCTGGAACGGCCGCTCTCCCTGGGCGGCCTGGTGGAGGGGACGCGGCAGGCGCTGTCACCGGCGGCGCTGGAGGCGTCCAGTAGTCAACGGGCGAGGGTGCTGCTGGCGGACGACGACCCGGTGTCGCGCAAGCTGTTGCAGCTGCAGCTGATGCCCTTCCGCTTCGAGGTGCTCACGGCGAGCGACGGCCTGGCGGCGCTGGAGCTGGCGCGGCGGTGGTCTCCGGACCTGGTGCTGGCGGACGCGCTGATGCCGGGCATGGACGGCTTCAAGCTGTGCCTGGCGCTGCGGCAGGACCCTCGGCTGGCGCGGGTGCCCGTCATCCTCACGCACACCGTGGCGCCCGACGAGCTGGACCTGCGCATGGCCCACAACCTGGGGGCCAACGGCTTCGTCCGGCGGACGCAGGAGGGGGACGAGCTGGTGGGCGCGGTGCTGCGCGAGCTGCACATGGGCGGGGCGGCCCACGCGCCGCCGCCGCTGGAGCTGGCCACCGAGGAGCACCTGTACCGGATGGTGCGGCAGCTGGAGCGGCGGGTGGGGCTGCTGGAGCAGGCGGAGCGCACCGCGCGGGAGAGCGAGGCGCGCTTCCGGCTGGTGGTGAACGGCTCCTATGACGGCATCTGGGACTGGGACCTGCGCCGGCAGGCGCTCTACTGGAGCCCGCGCCTGCTGGAGATGCTGGGGCTGCCCGCGGAGGGCTTCGCGGCCACGTACGACGCCTTCATGGAGCTCATCCACCCAGAGGACCGGCCGGAGGTGATGGCGTCCCTGTCCGCCCACCTGGAGCGGGGCGCGCCCTACGACGTGTCCTTCCGGCTGCGGCACGTGACGGGCGGCTACCGCTCGTGCGTGAGCCGGGGCCGGGCGCTGCGCGACGGGCAGGGCCGGCCGGTGCGGATGGCGGGCATCATCGGCGACGTGACGGAGCAGCTGCGCATGTACCGCGAGACGCAGGAAGCCGTCCGCGCGCGCGACGAGTTCCTCAGCGTCGCGGCGCACGAGCTGCGCACCCCGCTGGCCGCGCTGCGGCTGCGCGTGCAGGGCGCCCAGGGCGTGCTGAAGTCCAACGTGAGCTCGGCCCCCGAGCGGCTGGAGCGGGCGCTGGACGCGGCGGACCGGCAGGTGCAGCGGCTGGCGGACCTGGTGGAGTCGCTGCTGGACGTGTCCCAGCTGCAGGGCAGCGCGCCCCGGCTGCACCTGGAGGACGTGGACCTGGCCACGGTGGTGCGCGAGGTGGTGGCGCGCTCCGAGGATGCGGCCGCGCGCGTGGGCTGCCAGCTGGTGGTCAGTCCGCTGGTGCCCACGCCGGGACGGTGGGACGTGGCGCGGCTGTCCCAGGTGGTGACACACCTATTGTCCAACGCGATGAAGTTCGGGCCCGGCAAGCCGGTGGAGGTGGCGCTGGAGTCCGAGCGGGACATGGCGACGCTGGTGGTGAAGGACCACGGCATCGGCATCGCCCCCGGGCGCGTGGACGGCCTCTTCCGCCGCTTCGAGCGCGCGGTGCCGGTGCGCCACTACGGCGGGCTGGGGCTGGGGCTGTACCGGCTGCGCCGCATCGTCGAGGCGCACGGCGGTGACGTCTCCGTCGACAGCACGCCCGGCGAGGGCGCCACCTTCCGCATCCGCCTGCCCCGCTCGGGCCCGGTGGCCGCGCGGGCGTGAAGTCCGGCAGACGAAGGGGAGCGCCCCGTGCGGCAGCGCTCCCCTGGCTGGCCCTGTCGCGGGGGCCTACGCCTTCGGCTTGTCGGCGGACGTGGTGCCGCCGCCGACCTTGATGCGCCGGGGCTGCACCTCCGGCCGCTTGGGCAGCGTCAGGTGGAGCACGCCGTCCTTCAGCTCCGCGGAGACATGGTCCGCGTCCACGCCCTCTGGCAGGGTGAAGGCGCGGCTGAACGAGCCGAAGCTGCGCTCGTACGCGAAGTAGCGCTCGTTCTCCTCGCGCTTCTCGGACTCGCGCTTGCCGCTGACGACCAGCCGGTCGCCCGTCAGCGCGATTTCCAGGTCCTTCTCCTGCACGCCGGGCAGGTCCGCCTTGAAGATGAAGGCGTCACCCGACTCCTTCACTTCAAACGCGGGGATGAACGTGGGCGCCGCCTCCCGCGCATTTCCCATCAGCTGGGTCATGACCTCGAACGGGTCCCAGTTGAGCAGCTCCTGCATCTGGGAGAACGGGTCCCGCCCGCGACGGGGAACGGTGCTCTCTCGACGAATGATGTCAGCCATGGAAGGTCCCTCCTCTTGATATCTGCGGGTTCACCGGGCGGTGGCGGTCTCCCTGTTGCCGCGCCGCCCTGAATCGACCGTAAAGCAGCCGCGGACGGGTGCAAGCCGGGGCCGTGGAAGGCCCTGGCGAGGGCGCCTCGTGGGGGCACGGCCCCCCGACGGGACGACCGGGCGCACGGTGTCCCCTCACCTGGAGAGCGGCCGTCGCGTGACGCTCCGTCCGGACCGGGCGTCATCCCTTCGTACGATTGTCCGCCACTGGGCGCTGGGATGGGCCTATGTACGGCCATTGCTTTGAACTTCACGGAATCGCTTTAGGGTCGGTGCCCGTTTCCAGGGGAAGCCATGCCAGAGGTGCTCGTCGTCGATGACAGCAAGGTGATGCGCGACATGGTCGTCGCCTGCCTGCGGCCCTATCCGGGCCTCACCTTCACGCACGCGTCCAGCGGGCTGGAGGCCATCGAGCGGCTGTCGCTGCAGCCCTACGATTTGCTCGTGCTGGACCTCAACATGCCGGACATCGGCGGCATCGAGGTGGTGGAGTTCGTGCGCAGCCAGGACCGGCTGCGCCACCTGCCCATCATCATCGTCACCACGCGCGGGGACGAGACGTCGCGCACCCGCGCGCTGGAGGCGGGCGCCAGCCGCTTCATGACGAAGCCCTTCACGCCAGACGCCATCCTCTCCGAGGCGCGAGGGCTGCTGGAGGAGAAGCGCGGGTGACCGCCTCGGTCGACCTCGCGGACTTCCTGCCGGCGTACCTGGCGGAGGCGGAGGAGCTGCTCGGCGCGGCCAACCGCCACCTGCTCGCCGTGGAGGCCAGCGTGCGCCGGGGCATCCCGCTCCCGCGCGCCGTGCGCGAGCTGTTCCGGGCGCTGCACACCATCAAGGGCCTGTCCGCCATGGTGGACGTGGAGCCCATCGTCTCCATCGCCCACTGGATGGAGACGTCGCTGCGCCACGCGGACCGCGCCGGGGGCCGGCTGCCCGAGTCCAGCGTGGAGCCCCTGATGGAGGGGCTGCGCGAAATCGAGCAGCGGGTGCGGCAGCTCGCCGCGGGCAAGCAGGCCTCGCCCGTGCCCCCGGGGCTGCTGGAGCGCCTGGAGGCGCTGGAGGCCGTGGCCCTGGGCACCGCCCCCGCGAAGCCCGCGCCCGTCCCGCTGGAGCTGGAGGCCACGCTCGCCGCGCGCCTGTCCGCCGCCGAGCGCGAGCAGCTCACCACGGGCGCCGGCCCCGGCCGCCGCGCGGTGCGGCTGGACTTCGTCCCCAACGCCGAGCGCGCCGCCCGGGGCATCACCATCAACAGCGTGCGCGAGCGCGTGGCGAAGCTGGGGGAGACCGTCAAGGTGCTGCCCCTGTCCGGCCCAGCCGCGGGCGGCGGCTCGCTCACCTTCGCGCTGCTGCTGCTCACCGACGCCCCCGACGCCGCGCTGGTGGAGGCGGCCGGGGGGGAGCCCGCCACGGTGCACGCGCTCACCGCCACCGCGCCCGGCCCCGTGCCGGCGCCGGAGCCCGAGCTGCCGCCCTCGCTGGTGGAGGAGGAGCCCGAGGAGCAGCGCCGGGGCGGCGGCACGCTGCGGGTGGAGGTGTCCCGCCTGGACGAGGCGCTGGAGCGGCTGGCGGCGCTCGTCGTCAACCGCTCGCGGCTCACCCGCGCGGTGGCGGACCTGACGGCCGCCGGGGCGCCCACGCGCGAGCTGGTGGCCATCCTCCAGGAGAACGGGCGCCAGCTGCGCGACATGCGCGCCGCCATCATCCGCCTGCGCATGGTGCGGGTGGGGGACGTGCTGGAGCGGCTGCCCCTGCTGGTGCGCGGCCTGCGCCGCAGCACGGGCAAGGCGGTGCGGCTGGAGCTGGCCGTGGGCGACGCGGAGCTGGACAAGGCCGTGGCGGACCGGCTGCTGCCCGCGCTGGTGCACCTGGTGCGCAACGCGGTGGACCATGCGCTGGAGTCCCCGGAGGAGCGCCGCGCCGCGGGCAAGCCCGAGGAGGGGCTGGTGCGCCTGGCGTGCGACGCGCGCTCCAGCGGGCTGCTCGACATCCTGATTGAGGACGACGGGCGCGGCGTGGACGCCCGGGCGGTGGCCGCGCGCGCCGGCATGCCGGTGCCCCAGACGATGGACGCGCTGCTGGAGGTGCTGTGTCGCCCCGGCTTCTCCACCCGCGACGCCGCCACCGCCACCAGCGGCCGCGGCATGGGCATGGACATCGTCCGGCGCATCATCGTGGACCAGCTCGGCGGGGAGCTGCGCATGGAGACGCGCCCGGGCGCCGGCACCGCCTTCCGCCTGCGCGTGCCGCTGACGATTACCCTGCTGGACGCGCTCGTCTTCGAGTGCGCCGGCCTGCGCTACGCGGTGGCGGTGGGCTCGGTGGAGGAGCTCATCGAGGTGGACCCGGCGCGACTGGTGCGCTCTCCGGGCGGCGGCAGCGGCGGCGCCGTGACCCTGGTGGAGCGGCGGGGCAGCGCGGTGCCGGTGCTGGCCCTGGAGACGCTGCTGGGCCGCCAGCGCCCGGATGGCCGCGGCGGGCCGGGCGCCAAGGCCCTGGTCGTCCGCCAGCGCGGTGAGCCGGTGGCCTTCGCGGTGGACCGGCTGCTCGGCCAGCAGGAAATCGTCCTGCGCCCGCTGGAGGACCCGCTGGTGCGCGTGCCCGGGGTGGCGGGTGCCACCGACCTGGGGGATGGCCGGCCCACGCTGGTGCTGGACCTGGCGACGCTGGGGGCGGCGCGCAACGGCGCCGCAAGCAGCCTGGCGCCCGGCTCGGGAAGGGAGCGCGCGACATGAGCGTGCTGCACGTGGTGTTCAAGGTAGACGGGGCCGAGTACGCACTGCCCGCGGCGGACGTGCTGCAGATGGAGAGCTTCACGGGCGCCACCCCGGTGCCAGGGGCCCCAGCGCACGTCGCCGGGCTGGTGCAGGTGCGGGGCCGCGTCATCCCCGTGGTGGATGCACGCACGCGCTTCGGGCTGTCGCCCGGGCAGCACACGCTGGACTCCCGCGTGGTGGTGGGACAGCTCGGCGACAGGACGGTGGGGCTCCTGGTGGACAGCGCGCGCGAGGTCCTCAAGCTGGACCCGGCCCAGGTGAGGCCACCCCCTCCCCTGGTCGTGGAGGGAGCGCGCGGGTTCGTGAAGGCCGTGGCCCAGGTGGGGCCGCGGCTGGTGATGCTCATCGATTTCCCTCGAGTCATCGGGGAGGAGACGCCGGATGGCGACGGAAAGCGGTAACGGAGTCGTGGCGCTGGAGGACGCGCGCAGCCTGGCCGAGGGCGCGGCGCGCAGCGTGAACGAGAGCGCCGGCCTGGTGCAGGCGGTGGAGGGGCTGGCGTCGCGGCTGGCCGCCAGCGGCAACGAGCAGGCCGCCGCCTCCGAGCAGGTGCGCGTCGCCATCGAGTCGGTGGCCGCGCAGGTGGAGCAGACGAGCGCGGCGGTGCAGCAGCTCGTGCGTGGCCAGCGCACCACGAGCGACTCCGCGCGCGCGGTGCAGCAGGAGGTGGAGGCCACCGCGGGCTCGCTCCAGGAGGTGAGCGCCTCCGTGGCCGGCGTGCGCAAGGACGCCGCGCACCTGGCCGCGTCCGCGGACGCCACCGCCGCCACCGTGGAGGAGGTGACGCGCTCGGTGAAGGGCGTGAGCGCCAACGCGGAGGACCTGGCCGCCTCCAGCGAGGAGCTGCTGGCCTCCATGACGGAGATGAACGCCACCGTGGCGGACCTCGTCGCCCGCAACCAGTCCAGCGCCGCCGCCACCGAAGAGGTGGCCGCCACCGCCGAGGAGATGGCCAAGGGCATCACCCGCCTGTCCGCGGACTCGCAGGCGGTGGGCGAGCGCGTGGCGCAGGTGATGAACGCGGTGGGGGGCATCGGCCGGGTGCTGGCCGACGTGGCCCGCGACGCCACCGCCATGGCCTCCAGCGTGGAGGACACGGCCTCCACCACCGAGGAGCTGGCGCGCAGCGTGCGCGGCGTGGCGGAGAACGCCCGCACGCTGGAGGCGCACGCCGCCTCCACCGCCTCCACCGTGGAGGAGGTGGCCGCCAGCGTGGAGGAGGTCGCCTCCACCGCGGAGAAGAACGCCGCCGTGGTGGACGCCAACGCCGCGACGATTGAGCAGCTGGCCCGCTCCGCGCAGAACGTGGCCCGCGCCGCCGAGCAGATCAACACCCTGGCGGCCAGCAGCGCCTCCGCCTCCGCGCAACTGGAGACGTCCACGCGGCGCGTGGCCCAGATGACGGAGGAGGCGCGCGCCACCGCCGAGCGCGTGGGCACCACCGCGCGCGAGGGCGGCGCCACGGTGACGCGCTCCATCGCCGGCTTCGGCCGCATCCGCCAGTCCATCGTCGAGTCGTCGGGCGTCATGAAGGAGATGGGCAAGCGCGCCGAGGAGATTGGCGACATCGTCCAGACCATCAACCTCATCGCGGACCGCACCAACCTCCTGTCCCTCAACGCCAGCATCGAGGCGGCGCGCGCGGGCGAGCACGGGCGCGGCTTCGCGGTGGTGGCGGAGGAGATTCGCGCCCTGGCGGACCGCGCGGCGGCGGCCAGCGCGGACGTGGCGAAAATCGTCCGGGGCCTCCAGACGACGGCGCGCGAGGCGGCGACGGCGACCGGCGAGGGCGTGCGCGCGGCGGACGAGGGCGCGGCGCTGGCAACGGACGCGGAGCGGGCGCTGTCCACCATCCTCAAGGGCGTGGACGACCTGGGGCAGAACGTGCGCGAGGTGTCGCGCGCCTCCGCCGAGCAGGTGCAGGCGGTGCAGGCCCTCGCCCAGGCCACCGGGAAGGTGAGCGAGCAGGGCCGCACGATTTCCGTCTCGGCGTCGGAGCAGGCGCAGGCGGCACAGTCGCTGGCCCAGAGCGGCGCGGAGATGCGGCGCATGGCGCGGCAGACGACGCAGGCCACGGCGGACCAGGCGCGCGCGCTGCGCGACGCGGTGAAGTCCAACGGCCAGCTGGCGGACGTGGCGCAGAAGGTGTCGCGGGCGATGCAGGAGCAGGCGGCGGCGGCCGCGGACCTGGCCAAGGGCTCCGCGCAGATGCGCCAGCTGGTGCAGGGCGTGAGCGCGGGCGTGGCGGCGCAGAGCAAGGACGTGACGGCCGTGAGCACCCTGGCCCAGGAGGCGTCGGCCGCCACCCAGCGCACGCTGCTGGGGCTGGCCGAGCAGGCCAAGGCCGCCGTGGAGGTGACGAAGGCCATGGAGGAGACGCGCAAGCAGGTGGCGCAGTCCGCCCGGGGCATGTCGGAGCAGGCCCGCGCCCTCAAGCAGGGCGAGGTGGCCAGCCGCCAGGTGGCGAAGCTGGCCGCGGAGGTGACGCGCGCCACGGACGAGCAGGCGCAGGCGCTCATCGGGCTGGTGAAGGGCGCGGACGAGGTGCGGCGCGTGGCGAAGCAGACGTCGCGCGCGCTGGACGAGCAGACGGAGGCGCTCACGGGCCTCACCGGCTCGGCCACCCGTCAGACGCAGGGCGTGGCCGTCGTGGCGAGGGCCACCCGGGAGTCCTCCGGCGCCACGGACGAGCTGGCGCGCAGCGTGGAGGAGATGCGCGTGCGCGCCCGGGAAATCCTCGGCTCCACCCAGCAGCAGGTCCGGGCCGCCACCACCACCGCCGCCGAGGTGCGCGAGGTGGCCGGGCGGCTGTCCCAGCTCACGCGGCTTCAGGGAGAGCAGGCGGACAGCCTGGCGCGGCTCAATGGCGCGCTCGGTGTCACGCGCAAGCCCGAGGAAGGGGCCGTCAGGCCCCGGGAGCAGAAGGCGTGACAGCGACTTCTTCAGCGAGCACCCATCCGCTCTCGCTGTCGGCGGATGACCGGGCCCAGGTGGAGCAGGTGGAGCAGCTGGCGCGCAGGGGTGCCGGCAGCCTGGAGTTGCTGATGGACGGGCTGGATGCCCCCAGCTGGGCGGTGCGCCGCGCGGTGGTGGGCGCCCTGGCCCGGCTGGGCACGGTGGCCGTGCCGCCGCTGCGCGACGTGCTGAGCCACCGCCGCGACAGCGAGGCGCGCCTGGCCGCCGCGGTGGAGGCGCTGGTGGCCTCCTCCGGCGACGTGGAGGTGTCGCTGGAGCCGCTCGCGGAGGGTCAGAACCCCGCCGTCGTCTGCGACATCGCCCAGGTGCTGGGGCGCCGCCGCAGCCGGCGCTCCGTGCCGCTGCTGGCCCGCCTCACCGTCCACGCCGACGACAACGTCGCCGTGGCGGCGATTGAGGCGCTGGGCCGCGTGGGCGGCGGGGCCGCGGTGGACGCGCTGCTGGCGGCGCTGGGCAGCGGCAACTTCTTCCGCATCTTCCCCGCCATCGACGTGCTGGGGCGCTGCGGGGACCCCATCGTCGTGCCGGCGCTGCTGGGCCTGCTGTCGGACCCCTTCTACGCGCTGGAGGCGGCGCGAGCGCTGGGGCGCACCGGCCAGGAGGCGGCGGTGCCCGCGCTGGTGGGGCTGCTGCGCAAGGGCAATGACGCGCTGGTGCGCGTGGCGGCGGTGGCGCTGGTGGACATCCACGAGGCGCAGGTGCAGCGCTTCGGCGGGGCGCGCGCCGTGCAGTCCTCGCTGCGGGCGGATGGGGACGGGGCCCTGCTGGGCCGCCGGCTGTCGCAGGGCATCAACGGCGCGGACTCGGCGGAGAAGGTGGCGCTGGCGCGGCTCCTGGGCTGGGTGGGCGGGCAGGACGCCGCGGCGGGCCTGCTGAAGCTGCTGGACGCGGCGGACCCGGCGGTGGCGCGCGCGGCGGCCACTGGGCTGGCGGAGCTGGGCTCGGACGCGGACGCTCAGCTGCTCCAGGCGCTGCGCGACGGCGACAGCGCCCGCCGCCGCGTGCTGCTGCCGCTGGTGGGCCGCAGGACGGCGTCGGTGCCGGAGGTGCTGCTGTGCCTGGATGACCGGGACGCGTCGGTGCGCGCGCTGGCGGCGGAGACGCTGTCGCGCATCGGTGACCCGCAGGCGGTGCCGGCCCTCTTCCGGCGACTGGTGGACGAGGACCCGCGCGTGGTGCAGGCCTCCGTGGGGGCGATTCAGTCGCTGGGCAGCGAGGCGACGGAGGAGCTGGCGCTCCAGGCGGCGCGCTCGCCGGACGGGCGCCTGCGCCGCGCGGCGCTGCGCATCATCGCGTACTTCGGCTACCCGCGCGGGCTGGAGGTGCTGCTGCAGGCCATGAGGGACCCGGACGAGCGGCTGCGCGACGCGGCCATCTACGGCCTGCCCTTCATCGAGGACCCGCGCGCGGTGGACGCGCTGCTGACCGCGGCCCAGCACGAGTCCGAGCGCACGCGCGCGGCGGCCATGCGCGCGCTGGGACAGACGGAGAAGGAGGCGCGCATCACCTCCACGCTGCTGGGAGGCCTCAACGACAGGGACCCGTGGGTGCGCTACTACGCGTGCCAGTCGCTGGGGAAGCTGAACGAGGAGGCCGCCGCGGACGCCATCGTCGCGCTGGCGGACGACTCCGCGGGCCAGGTGCGCGTGGCGGTGGTGGACGCGCTGGCGCACATGCACACCGAAGGGGCCATGGCGGCGCTGCGGCGCGCGGCCTCCAGCGCGGACGCGGACGTGCGGCGCGCGGCGCTGCTGGGCCTGGGCGTGGCCCGGCGCCCGGACGCGCTGCCGGTGCTGATGGAGGCGGTGGCCTCCGAGGATGCCGCCACCCGCCTGGTGGCCCTGTCCGCGGTGGCCGAGTACGAGACGGCGGAGACGCTGCCCGCGCTGCTGCGCGCCGCCAGCGACCGGGACGACAGCGTGCGCAGCGCGGCGGTGGGCTTCCTCGCCACCCGCCCGGGCGTGCCCGCCACGCAGGCGCTGGTGTCCCTGCTGGGGGACATGACGCTGCGCGAGCGGGTGGTGAGTGCGCTGGCGCTGCCCGTGGACGGGCGGCTGCCCGGGCTGCTCACCGCGCTGGAGGCGGCGGACGAGATGACGGCGTCGCTGCTGGTGGCGTCGCTGGCCCGCATGCACCGGGCGGACGCGCGCGCCGCGCTGCTGCAGACGCTGGTGGCCGCCAGCCCCGCGGGCCGCCGCGCCGCGGCCCCGGCCGTGGCGGCGCTGGCCACGGTGGAGGCCCGCGAGGCGCTGGAGCGCGCCTCCACTCACGACGAGGACCCGGAAGTGCGCCGGGCCTGTCTGCTGGCGCTGGGCCGCTGAGCGGGGAGCCATGTCCTCCTCGCTCACCATGTCGCCGCAGGTCTTCGCGATTCTCTCCGCCCTCATCGAGCAGCGCTCGGGGCTGCACTACGGGCCGGAGGACCGCGAGCTGCTGGCGGACAAGGTGTCCCTGCGCGCCCTGGACGCGGGCTTCGACTCGCTGCTCGACTACTACTACTTCCTCCGGTACGACCCGGCGGGCTCCGAGGCGCTGGACGGGCTGGTGGACTCGCTGCTGGTGCACGAGACGTACTTCTTCCGCGAGGCGCAGTCGCTGACGGTGCTGGTGGACGAGTTCATCGAGCCGGAGGTGCGGGCCGGCCGGCGGCCCCGGGTGTGGTGCGCCGCGTGCTCCACCGGCGAGGAGCCCCTCACCCTGGCGATGATGCTGGCGGACCGGGGCCTGCTGACCAACGTGGAGCTGGTGGCCAGCGACCTGAGCACCCGCGCCCTGGAGCGGGCCCGCGAGGGCGAGCACAACCTGCGCGCCCTGCGCGCGCTGCCGCCGGGCGTGGAGGGGCGCTGGCTGGAGGTGCGGGACGGGCGCCCGCGCGTGCGGCCGGAGCTGGTGGCGGCGGTGGACTGGCGGCGCATCAACCTGGTGGACGCGGCCGCCGTGATGGGGCTGGGCACCTTCGACGCCATCCTCTGCCGCAACGTCCTCATCTACTTCCAGGACGACACGGCACGCCGGGTGGTAGAGGCCCTCACTCGAGCGCTGGTGCCCGGCGGGCACCTGCTGGTAGGAACCTCCGAGTCCCTGCTGCGCTTCGGCACCGCGCTGACGTGCGAGGAGCGGCGCGGCGCGTTCTTCTATACCAAGGCGGGTCCGTGACGGCTGCTTCCTCCATTCGCGTCCTGGTGGTGGACGACTCCGCCTTCGCGCGCAAGGTGTTGCGGCAGGTGCTCGCCAACGCGCCGGGGCTGGAGGTGGTGGGCACCGCGCGCGACGGCCTGGACGCGCTGGAGAAGGTGGCCGAGCTGGCCCCGGACGTGCTCACCCTGGACCTGGTGATGCCGGGCCTGGACGGGCTGGGCGTGCTGCGCGCGCTGGCCACCACGCCTGGCGCGCCGCGCGTGGTGGTGGTGAGCAGCGTGGGCGAGGAGAGCGAGCTGGCGGTGGCCGCCCTCCAGGCGGGCGCCGTGGAGCTGGTGAGCAAGCCCACCGCGCTCGCCACGGACCGCCTCTACGAGCTGGGCGGGGAGCTGGTGGCGAAGGTGCGCACGGCGGCGCTCGCGGTGGCGCGCCCGCCCGCGGACGTCTCGCTGGCCGGCGGCGCGCCGTCCCCGTCCGGCGTGCTCGCGCCCTCCCGGCGCCTGGTGGTGGTGGGCACCTCCACAGGCGGGCCCCAGGCCCTCACGCGGCTATTGGCGACGCTGCCCGCGGACTTCCCCGCGGCGGTGGCGCTCGCGCTGCACATCCCCACCGGCTACACGGAGGCGGTGGCGCGGCGGCTGAATGCGCACAGCCCGCTGGAGGTGGTGGAGGCGGAGGACGGCATGGAGCTGCGGCCGGGGCGCGTGGTGCTGGCGAAG
Source organism: Pyxidicoccus xibeiensis (assembly GCF_024198175.1). Classification (NCBI taxonomy): domain Bacteria; kingdom Pseudomonadati; phylum Myxococcota; class Myxococcia; order Myxococcales; family Myxococcaceae; genus Pyxidicoccus; species Pyxidicoccus xibeiensis. The sequence goes on along the minus strand of NZ_JAJVKV010000004.1, from coordinate 910,625 downwards.
GCCGGGCACCACCTCAAGGTGGAGCGGCACGGCGCGCTCAGCCTCGCCCGGCTGGACAGGCACCCGCTGCGCATGCCCCACCACCCCTCGGTGGACGTCCTCTTCGAGAGCGCCGCGCTCACCTGGGGCGCGGACACGGTGGGGGTGGTGCTCACCGGCATGGGGGATGACGGGCTGGCCGGTGCGCGCGCCATCCGCGGCGCGGGCGGCACCGTCCTCACGGAGGCCGAGTCCTCCTGCGTGGTGTACGGCATGCCGCGCGCGGTGGAGGAGGCCGGGCTCGCCACCGACACCGCCCCCCTGGAGAAGCTGGTGGCCTTGCTGGAGCGGCACGTCCGCTGAGCGCCCCCGCGCACGGGTAGGACGGGCAGTGCCAGGGCGCCTACATCCCTGGCGGCCTGACGAGCCCCTTCCAAAGTCGCACGGATGTTTTTGGCCGCGGCGGGCGCCTGGGGCAGTATCCGCCCCATGCTCCGCTACGCTGCTGACCGAAGGACCATGCTCTGGTGCCTCTTCATGCCCGTGGTGGCCCTGTCGATGTATGCGGCCCCCGAGCTCATCCCCTACCTGTGCCCGGTCTCCTGCTACCTGGCCCTGTCCGCGGGCGTCATCGCCCACAACCACAACCACAGCCCCACGTTCCGCAACCGGAAGCTGAACGAGGCGATGGGCATGTGGCTGTCGCTGTTCTACGGCTACCCCACCTTCGTGTGGATTCCGACGCACAACCTCAACCACCACAAGTTCGTGAACAAGGCGGGCGACGCGACGATTACGTGGCGCTACTCCAAGAAGCACAACTTCCTGGTGGCCTTCCTCTTCCCGTTCGTCTCCACGTACTGGCAGCAGGAGCCGACGAAGGCCTTCATCGACAAGGCCCGCGAGCGCAACCGGCCGCTGTTCCGTCAAATCATCTTCCAGTACGTCATCTGGGGCGGCACGCACGCGGCGCTGCTGGGGCTGGCCATGGTGCTGCACGGCGTGGCCGGCGGCGCCCGCATCTGGGCCTTCGCCTTCCTGATTCCAGCGTTCTTCTCGCTGTGGACCATCATGTTCTTCAACTACATCCAGCACGTCCACACGGACCCCTGGAGCGAGCACAACCACAGCCGCAGCTTCACTGGCCGCCTCATCAACTTCTTCCTCTTCAACAACGGCCTCCACACCGCGCACCACGAGATGCCGGGCCAGCACTGGAGCCTGCTGCCGGAGGCGCACGCGAAGGTGGAGGCCGAAATCCACCCGGACCTCAAGCCGGTCAGCTTCTTCGGCTGGTGCTTCCGCAGCTACGTGGCGGCGCCCTTCCTCCCCCGCTTCGGCACGAAGCAGGTGGGCCGCGCGCCCTACGAGCCGCCCACGGGTGAGAAGGTGGACGTGGCCTTCGGCGACGAGCTCCAGGCCGTCGACTCGGGTGTCAACGTCGCCCGCGTCTGATGCACTGACGTCTCACCGGGATGTCGTCCACCGGCCTCCCGGGCCGCCGTCTGTGTCTGGTATTCCCCATCTCTCTCTGGAATCAGACCAGGGGGAGTATTCACCGTGTGACCGTTTCTCATATCTCGCAGTCTGCGAGATGGGCGGGGCCGGGGGGGCAATCCACGACATGGAGGCACCGCATGATGACGGCTCCAGGACCCGTCCGTCCTTCGCCTGCGCAGGCAGCCGCGCCGGCGCGGGTGCTGTGGGTGGGCGCCGCGGGTGAGTCGTGGCTGTCGCTGGCGAGGGCGACGCGCTCGCTGCGCTGTGAGTCGCTGCAGGTGTCCTCGCTGGACGCCGCCCTTCCGGAGCTGTCGCGCGCCCGGCCGACGCTGGTGCTGGTGCACTGGCGGCAGGTGGGTGGCGCGGGAGGCCGCCTGGGGGCGCTGAGGGCGCGGCCCGCCACGGCGGCGGTGCCGGTGGCGCTGGTGGTGGAGGAGGGCACGCCGGCGGAGGTGCTGGAGGCCGGCGAGGCCGAGGGCGTGGAGGACTGCGTGCTGCTGCCCCTGCGCGACGCCGAGCTGCGGGCCCGGCTGGAGGCGCTCACCGGCGTCCCACCCCAGGCCCGGCCCACGCCGCGCCACGAGCCCCGGGTGCTGCTGCTGGCGGGCGCCAGCGGGCCGAGCGCCTGGGGTGGGCTGGGCGCGCTGCTGGAGGCCTGCGGCCACCACCTCCTCTATAGCGTCACGGCGGAGGGCGCGGTGGCCCGGGTGCGCGAGCACGGCGTGGCGCCCCACCTGGTGCTCGTCTCCGGAGAGGGGACGCTGAGCGCGCTGCGCCTGCTGTCCACGCTGCGCGCGCACCCGCTGCTGGAGGGCGTGCCGGCGCTCACCGTCGCCGTGGGCGTGGGGACGCGGGCCCCGGGGCTGGCGGCGCTCCTGCCGCGCATCCACGCGGTGCTGGACAGGGATTTGGCCTCGCTGCGCGCGGACGAGCGGGTGCCCTTCTGCTGTCCGGTGGAGTTCGGCGAGAGCGGCCCGCAGACGGCGGAGTGGACGTCCGGCTTCTCCAGCGCGCTGAGCCCCGGCGGGCTGTTCATCCGCACGCTGGTGCCGGCGCGGCCGGGCACGTCGGTGCGGCTGCGCATCATCCTGCCCACCACGCGCGAGCGGCTGGAGACGCATGGCGTGGTGGCCTGGGCCAACCCCTTCGCCCCGAGGGCCGGCCTGGCGTACCCCTATGGCATGGGCGTGCGCTTCCTGGGCATGGGCCCGCCGCGCCTCATGCACCTGCGCCAGCTGTGCCAGGGCTTCGCCTCGCTCTGAAGGCCGCTGTCCTCCCCTGGAGGCACCATGTCCCTGCGACGCAAGAAGGTCCTGCTCGTCGACGACTCGGGCACCGTGCTGCTGCTGCACCAGGTGATGCTGGCGGAGCTGGGCTACGAGGTCGTCACCGCCAGGGACGGCATGGAGGCGCTGGCGCGCGCCGAGGTGGAGCGGCCGGACCTGGTGTTCCTGGACATCGTCATGCCGCACCTGGACGGCTTCGAGACGTGCAGGGCGCTGCGCGGCCGCGACTCCACCCGCCGCACCCCCATCATCCTCTGCAGCAGCCGCTCCGAGCCCCGCAGCGTGCAGGCAGGCTTCGACAGTGGGTGCACCGACTACCTGGCCAAGCCCTTCGAGGCCTCCGAGCTGTCCGCCCTGCTGCGCCGCCATCTCGATTGACAATCTGAGTCCACATTGTCAAATCTGTCGGGAATGGCTCCCGACCCCCACCCCGTGCCCAGGCCGGCCGATGACGCGCGCCAGCACAAGCTGCTGGACGCCGCGCTGACGGTGTTCCTGCGCTACGGCTTCCGCAAGACGTCCATGGACGAGGTGGCGCGCGCCGCGCAGGTGTCGCGGCAGGGGCTGTACCTGCACTTCGCGACGAAGGAGGAGCTGTTCCGGGCCACCGTCCAGCACACGCTGGACGGCTCGCTGGAGGCGGCCACCGCCGCGCTCGGGGACGCGTCGCTCCGGCTGGAGGCCCGGCTGGTGCGCGCGTTCGACGAGACGACGGGCCGGTACGTGGGGATGGTGGGCGCGGGCGCGTCGGACCTCGCCGAGGCGGGGGGCGACATCCTCCCCCTGGTGGAGCAGTTCGAAGGCCAGTTCGTGGAGGCCGTGGCGAAGGCGCTCCGCGCGTCCGGGCTGATGGCCGGCTACAAGGCGTCCGGCCTCACGGCACGCCAGCTGGCGGAGACGCTGCAGGCGACGGCACGGGGGCTCAAGCATGGCTGCCCCAGCCGGGATGTCTTCGTGGAGCGGATGACGGTCGCCGTGCGCGCCGTGTGCGTGCCACTCGGGGAAACCTCATGAAGAACGGGAAGCAGCGGAGCTGGCCGCGTCGGGTGGCCCTGGGGCTGGGCGTGCTGTTCGTCGCGGTGGTGGTGGCCGCGCTGGTGGACGGGTGGAGGGCGTTCGGCCGCCGGGCGGACGGTGAGCGGCGCGCGCGGATGGCGAAGTCCCCGCAGTGGGGCGGCGACGCGCGCTTCGTGAACCCGCAGCCCCTGAAGAATGACTTCTGGGGCTCGGTGACGGGGGCCTTCAAGGCCAGCGCGGATGCGAACCCCTCCATCCCGCTGCCCACGGTGCGCGCGGGCCCGGAGCGCTTCGCCACGCCGCCGGCCACCGGGCTGCGCGTCACGTGGCTGGGGCACTCCACGCTGCTGGTGGAGGTGGACGGCTACCGCATCCTCACCGACCCGGTGTGGGGCGAGCGCGTGTCGCCGCTGAGCACGGTGGGGCCGAAGCGCTGGTACGGGCCGCTCATCGCGCTGGACGCGCTGCCGAAGCCCGACGCCGTGCTCATCTCCCATGACCACTACGACCACCTGGACGAGCCCACCATCACCGCGATGAAGGGCTGGGACACCACCTTCATCGTGCCGCTCGGCGTGGGGGCGCACCTGGCCTACTGGGGCGTGCCCGCCGAGCGCATCGTCGAGCTGGACTGGTGGGAGCGCACGAAGGTGAAGGGGCTGGAGATTGTCGCCACGCCGGCGCGCCATGCCTCGGGCCGGCTCGTCATCGACAACGACGCGACGCTGTGGGCCAGCTATGCGCTGCTCGGCCCCCAGCATCGCGTCTGGTTCTCCGGCGACACGGGGCTGTTCCCGGCCATGCGCGACATCGGCGAGAAGCTGGGGCCCTTCGACCTGACGATGATTGAGGCGGGCGCCTACGGCAGCGCCTGGCCCGACTGGCACCTGGGCCCCGAGCAGGCCGTCCGGGCCCACCAGCTGGTGCGCGGCCGCGTGCTGCTGCCGGTGCACTGGGGCCTGTTCAACCTGGCCTTCCACGGCTGGACGGAGCCGGTGGAGCGGGTGCTCGCGGCGTCCGAGCGGGCCGGCGTGACGGCGGTGGTGCCCAGGCCGGGCCAGAGCTTCGAGCCCGGGGCCCTGCCCGCGCTGGAGCGCTGGTGGCCGCAGCTGCCCTGGCAGACGGCGGAGCAGGACCCCATCGTCGCGACGCAGATGAACTGAGCGCTGCCCGAGCGTCCGGGCTCCGGGCTCGGAGCCCAGGAGGCTACGTGCGGGGGCCCTGCGGCGGGCCGTGGGGCTTCGTCGGCTCCGAGCGGCGCGGCAGCGTCACCGTGAAGGTGGTGCCCTCCTGCTCCGCGGACGTCACTTCGATGGTGCCCCCATGGGCCTGGACGATTTCCCGGACGATGTAGAGCCCCAGCCCGTAGCTCATCTTCAGCGTGCGGGCCGTCTGCGGGCCGCGGCGGAAGGGCTCGAAGAGGTGGGGCAGCAGGTTGTCGGGGATGGGGCGGCCGGCGTTGCTCACCTCGAGCACCACCTTGTTGCGCACGCTGCGCACCGCCAGGCGCACCGGGCTGTCCGCCGGGCTGTACTTCAGCGCGTTCTCCACCAGGTTGGACGCCACCTGGCCCAGCCGGTCCGGGTCCCACGTGCCGGCGGTGTTGCCCTTGTGCTCCACCTCCACCACGCGCTGCGGGAAGGCCACGCGGAACTCGTGGGCCACCTTCGCGGACAAATCCTTCAGGTCCATGGGGCGCGGCTCGATGGCGACGCCGCCCACCAGCCGCGTGCGGGTGAAGTCCAGCAGGAGCCGGGTGAGGCGCTCGATTCGCACGGCCGCGGTGGCGATGCGCTTGCTGGTCTGCTTCGCCTCCTCCGCGGTGCCGGCCTCGGCCAGCACGCGGGACCAGTTCATGATGGCGCCCAGCGGGCTGCGGATGTCATGGCTGACGATGCCCATGAGCTGCTCCTGGAACTCCGCGTGCCGGCGCGCCTCCTCCTCCGCCCACTTGCGCTGGGTGATGTCTCGGCTGATGCCGAACAGGCCGAACACCTTGCCCTCGGCGTCCTTCAGCACGCCCTTGGTGGACAGCCACACGCGCGGGCCCTCGACGCCCGGCTGCGCGTCCTCGTAGGTGACGGTGCGCCCGAAGGCGAACACCTCCCTGTCGTTGGAGATGTTGGTGCGCGCCACCTCCGGCGGGAACAGCTCCGAGTCCGTGTGGCCGACCATGGCCTCGGCCTTGAGGCCCACCGCCTTCGCCCCGGCGGTGTTGATCATCTGGTACCGGCCGTCCAGGTCCTTGGTGTAGACGGCGTCCGTCGTCCCCTCGAGGATGGCGCGGAAGATTTCGCTGGTGCGCCGCAGCTCCTCCTTCGCGCGGCGCTCGCCGGTGATGTCGCGGCAGTGCACCAGCAGGCCGCCCTCCACCGGGCGGATGCGGACGTCGAAGCACAAGTCCCGGTCCGGCCAGCCGTGCTCGAAGCGCACGGTCGGCTGTCCGGTGGCGGGCTCCTCGAAGCGCAGGTGGCGGCGCAGCTCCAGCAGGGTGGGGCAGGCGCGGCGCAGGTCATCGCCGGGGCCGACGCCGTCGCCCAGCAGCTCCGCCATGCGGGGGCTGACGTAGGAGAAGCGCCAGGTCGCGTCGACCATGAAGAAGGCGTCCGGCAGGCCCTCCAGGAGCGCATGGAGCGGCACGGCGGGCGCCTCGGAGGGGGGCGCGACCGGGGGGCGCTGGCGCTTCTTGGCGGAGGTGGGTGCCATGCGTCTTCGGTTCCGCGGTCGGCCGGGGGCCTTCAAGGGGTGAACATGGACATCGATGGGAACGCGACATGGCTACGGAGGTCGTCCGGTCTCCGGTTTCCTGGAGCCTCCGCCCTCCTGTTCTCTTCAACGAACAGTGGGATGCCCGGGTCGCGTCGGCTTTTCACGAGCTCCCTCCTGCACGGCTGGACGCGGCGGGGCGGCCCACGACGCCCACGGTGAGCAGCGAGGTGAGCACGTCCCCATACTGGAAGAGGAAGCCCTCCATGCGCAGGCCCGCGCGGGCGGCGAGGGGAAGGTCCACGTGTGCTCGGCCGCCCAGGGGGAAGACGTACGCGAGGCCCACGGGCCCGTAGGCGGCACCCAGATGCGCGGGCACCTGGCCGTGCGCGTCGAGGACACCGGCCTCCAGCGCGACGGGTCCCAGGCGGTAGAGGCCCTTCACGGAGGGCCGCAGCCGGAGGAGCGGCTCGCCGGTATAGCCGACACGGAGCACGGCGCCGCCGACGACGCTCCAGCGCTCACCGGTGTAGCCGAGGCGCGCGGTGAGGCTGGTGCTGGCGCCCGGGCCCGCGTCCCCCAGGGGGAGCAGCGACAGGAGTCCGCCGTCGAGCGTGAAGCCGCCGAGGAGGTAGCGCGCGGCGGTGCTGTTGGCGAGGTACGTGTCGCGCGAGTGGCCGCCGTCGAGGACATGGCCCCCGGTGAGCAGGCCGACGCTGGTGCCCAGCTCCGCCGCGAGCGCGCGCGGAAGGGGGGCCGTCTCCTGCGCGGGGCCGGGCGCGCTGGAGAGGGCGAAGGTGAGGAGTGCGGGAAGCGGGGAGCACATCCGGCAGGAACCATACTCCGCTCCCCGCCTCACGCGATGCCACCGGGCCGCTCTGCACTGCGCGTTACAGTGGGCCGCGCGAGGAGAAACACGGCGGTCCCCAGAGGGTGCACCAGTGACGGAGGAATGCGCCCATGTTGAATGCGGGCCGGCTGTAAACAGGGAATCCCTGTGATTGGTGTGGAAAACGGGGGTGGGGGCGGTTTGGGAGCGGAGGAGGCCTCACGCCGACTTCGACTGCTCCGCCTCGTCCTGCTCGAAGAGGCTCTCCAGCTCCTTGCGGGCGCGGGCGGCCATCTCCACCAGCTTCGCCTCGTCCGTGTGGTACTTCGCCGTCTCGCGCAGGAGCTTCTCGTCGTGCTCCTTCAGCCGCTCCACGATGCGGTGGCTCTCGGAGAACGTGAGGCCCAGCTCCTGGAGCACGTCGCCGCCCATCTCCAGGCTGCCGGCGAACGTCTCGCGCATCACGTGCTCGATTCCCATGTCCAGCAGCCGGTACGCATGCACGCGGTTGCGCGCGCGGGCGAAGATGGTCAGGTGCGGGAAGTGCTCCTTCACCGTCTGGGCCGTGCGCACGGACGCCTCCACGTCGTCGATGGCCAGCACGAACACCTTCGCCTTCTCCGCGCGCGCGGCCCGCAGCAGGTCAATCCGGGACGCATCGCCGTAGAAGACCTTGCTGCCGAAGCGCTTCATGAAGTCGATGTGCTCCGGGCTCGCGTCGATGGCCGTGAAGCCGATGCGCTTGAGGCGCAGCAGGCGGCCCACCATCTGCCCCACCCGGCCGAAGCCCGCGATGATGACCGGGTTGTCCTCCTCCGGCGCCACGTCGAACGCGCGCGCCTCCGCCTTCTTCGCGAAGCGCGGGCGCAGCCACCGCTCGTGCGCCGCGTACAGGAGCGGCGTGGTCGCCATCGACAGGCCCACCACCACCACGAGCAGGTCCGCCAGCGCCCGGTCCATCACCCGGAACGACACCGCCAGCGCGAAGAGCACGAAGGCGAACTCGCCCCCCTGCGAGATGACGATGCCCAGGCTGAGCGCCGGCTCGTCCTGCTTCAGGCTCCAGCGCCCCAGCCCGTACAGCACCGCGCCCTTGAGCGCCACCAGCCCCAGCACCAGGCCCGTGACGACCCACGGCCGCTCGACGATGAGCCCCAGGCTCACCGACATGCCCACGGCGATGAAGAACAGCCCCAAGAGCAGGCCCTTGAAGGGCTCGATGTCCGCCTCCAGCTCGTGGCGGTACTCGGACTCCGCCAGCAGCACGCCGGCGAGGAAGGCGCCCAGCGCCATGGACAGGCCCACCGCGCTCACCAGCGACGCGGTGCCCACCACCACCAGCAGCGCCGTCGCGGTGAACAGCTCCGGGCTGTGGAACGAGGCCACCGCGCGGAACACCGGGCGCATCAGGTAGCGCCCCACCAGCACCACCGCCACCAGCACACCCACCACCTTGAGGCCGGTGAGCCAGCCCGGCTCGGAGGACACCTCGCCGCCCGCGCCCAGGAGCGGCAGCATGGCCAGCAGCGGAATCACCGCCAGGTCCTGGAAGAGGAGGATGCCGAAGGCCAGCCGCCCGTAGCCGGTGGTGAGCTGGTTGCGCTCGGCCAGCAGCTGGAGCGCGAAGGCCGTGGAGGACAGCGACAGCCCGAAGCCGGCGATGACGGCCGCCCCCGGCGTGAGGCCCAGCGCCAGGCCCGCCCCGGACAGCAGCGCGCCGGTGAGCAGCACCTGCGCGCCGCCCATGCCGAAGACGGAGCGCCGCAGCTCCCACAGGCGCGAGGGCTGCAGCTCCAGGCCGATGACGAACAGCAGCAGCACCACGCCCAGCTCGGAGACGTGGAGGATGCTCTCCACGTCGGTGACGAGCTTCAGGCCCCAGGGGCCGATGACCGCGCCCGCCGCCAGGTAGCCGAGCACCGACCCCAGGCCGAGCCGCTTGAACAGGGGAACGGCCACCACCGCCGCGCCGAGGAAGACGAGCGCCTGATGCATGAAGGACATGGGGCCCTTCCTCGCACGGACGGCGCGCCAACGGCAATCCAGGGGCCCCAAAGCCCCGGGGCGCCCTCCCGGCTCAGGCGTGCGTGCAGTAGCGGGAGATGGCCGCCAGCAGCTGCGTCATCTCCACCGGCTTGCGCAGCAGGCCCGCGGCGCCGGTGGGCGGCTCCGTGACGTGGCTGGCCGTCATGATGAGCACCGGCACCAGGGACTGCGTGCCCGTCACGCGCAGGCGCTCCAGGAACTCGTAGCCCGTCAGCACGGGCATCATCAAATCCAGGAGGATGAGGCAGGGCTGCCGCAGGGTGGCCAGCACGCTGAGCCCTTCCTGGCCGTTGCTCGCGCTGTGGACCGTGTAGCCCTCGAGCTCCAGGAGCTCGGCCACTGCTTCACGGATGTCCTGGTCGTCTTCGACGACCAGGATGGAATGCTGGGCGTGCTCGCGGCGCATGGGTCCCACCCTCACCTCATCAAGCCGGGCTGCTGGCGTCCGGAAGTCTACCCCCTGTCCCCCGGCCTGTCCCCGCCTCACGAGGACGCACGGCGGGTGGAGAACTACTCATCCTCCTGCTGACCGAATAGCAGGCGTATCAGCGGCAGGTCCTCCGAGTGGCAGAACACATAGACGTGGTCCCCCGTCTGGAAGACGGTGTCGCCCCGGGGCGCGAGCAGCTCGGTGCCTCGCACCAGGAGCATGGCGGCCGAGCCCTGGGGGAAGGGCAGGTCGGAGATGCGCTCGCCCGCCACGGCGGACGCGGAGCCGATGTGGAACGCGCTCAATTCGCCGTTGAGCAGCTGGGTGGAGGCAATCTCCAGCACGGCCTGGGGCGGCTCGGGCACGTTGGCCGCCAGCCCCAGCTTGCGCGTCACCCACGGCACGGTGGCGCCGGGGATGAGCCCGTTCACCACCACGATGAAGAAGACGATGTTGAAGACCTCCCGTGCGCCGGGGGCGCCGGACAGCACGGGGAAGGTGGCCAGGATGATGGGCACCGCGCCGCGCAGGCCCACCCAGCCGGTGAAGAGGATTTCCCGCGCCGGGAAGCGGAAGGGCAGCAGGCACAGCAGCACCGCCAGCGGCCGCGCGACGAAGGCGAGCACGAGCCCCAGCCCCAGCCCCTCCAACGCCACGTCCAGGAGCGCCTCGGGGAACACGAGCAGCCCCAGCACCAGGAACATGCCCACCTGGGACAGCCACGCCAGCGCGTCGTGCACGCGCAAGAGGCCCGTGCGGTAGCGGATGGCCTCGTTGCCCAGGGCGATGCCGACGATGTAGACGGCCAGGAAGCCGCTGCCATGCAGCAGCG